>NZ_JBIVOW010000003.1:79681-167711 GCF_044754325.1 Streptomyces sp. NPDC093097 | reverse complement strand
CGGGGGCGTGGGGGGGGGTGGGTTGCCCTCAAAGCCCCCCCCCCACACACCACCCACCCCGAAGGCGCCGAACCCGCCACCCACCACCCAGCAGGCGCCCCCGCCCAACACCCCCCCGCCGAAGGCGAAAGAAACCGCACCCGCCACGGCGGGACACCCGACAACGTGGGAAAACCTACGGCGCCAGCCGAAACCGCAAGCGGCAGATCACCGCATCCGTGTCCCGCCGCACCGCATGCGCCAGCACCGCCCCCCGCTGGTTCTGCAGCACCCGCTGCCACAGATGGGCGGGCTCGACCTCCGGGATCAGCACGGTGACCCGCGCATCGGGCCGGCGGGCCGTCAGGTCCCGGACGTAGGAGGTGATCGGGCGGCCCAGGGAGCGGGTGGGGGAGGGCAGTTCCAGCAGGTCCACGCCCGGATTCCACAGTTCCCAGTCGCGGCGCAGCGCCTCGGCGGCGGGGCGGTCCTCGGGCGTGTCGTGGGTGACGGTGACCGCGATCACCTCGTCGCCCAGGGACACCGCGGCGTTGACCGCCTCGCTCGTCAGCCGGGACAGGTGTGAGACGGGGACGACGACGAGGGAGCGGGCGCGCCGCGGCGGCTCGGGCACCCGGCCGAGGCCGAGGCGGTCCCCGATCCGCCCGTACGTCCGGTGGACGACCTCGAAGGCGAGGACCATCAGCGGCAGCGCGACCACGATCAGCCAGGCGCCGTCGGTGAACTTGGTGGCGGTGACCACGAGCGCGGAGGCGGCGGTGAGCAGCGCGCCGAAGCCGTTGAGCAGGGCCTTGCCGAACCAGCCGGCGGACCGCTCCCGGTGCCAGTGGCGGACCATACCGGCTTGGCAGAGCGTGAAGCCGACGAAGACCCCGATGGCGAACAGCGGCACCAGGGTGTTGACGTCGCCGCCGGAGAAGACCAGCAGCGCGGCGGCGACCGCGGCCAGCGCCAGCACACCGTGCCGGTGGACCTGCCGGTCGGCCTTCAGGCCGAAGACGTGCGGCAGGTAGTTGTCGTGGGCGAGCAGGCCCATGAGGACGGGCAGGCCGCCGAAGGAGGTGTTGGCGGCCAGCGCCAGCAGCACCATGGTGGCGAACTGGACGACGTAGAACGCCCAGTTGTGGCCGAGCGAGGCGTCCGCCAGCTGTGCGAGGACGGTGACGCCGTCCACCGGCTGGAGGTGGAAGCGGCCGATGAGCAGCGACAGGCCGACCAGCATCACGCCGAGCAGGGCGCCCAGCGCGACCTCGGTGCGCTGGGCGCGCCGGGCGGCCGGGGCGCGGAAGGACGGCACGGCGTTGGCGACCGCCTCGACGCCGGTCAGTGCCGAGCAGCCGGAGGCGAACGCCCGCAGCAGCAGGAGGGCGCCGACGGAGGTGGCGTTGTGGGCGAGGGCGGAGGCGTGGCCCGCGGCGGTGACGGTGGAGGCCGGCGCGTCCCGGAGCAGCCCGACCGCGATCATCGCCAGGATCGAGCCGACGAAGACCGCGGTGGGCAGCAGGAACGCCCGCGCCGAGTCGGCGATCCCGCGCAGGTTGATCGCGGTCACCACGAGCAGCACGGCCAGGCAGATCCACACCCGGTCGCCGTAGAGCGCGGGGAAGGCGGAGGTGAGCGCGGCGACGCCGGCGGTCACCGACACCGCGACGTTGAGGACGTAGTCCAGGACCAGGGAGGCGGCGGCCACCAGGGCGGAGCGGGGCCCCAGGTGGGTCCTGGCCACCGCGTAGGAACCGCCGCCGTTGGGGAAGGCGGCGATGACCTGGCGGTAGGAGGCCACCAGGACGGCCAGCAGCGCGGCGATGGCGAGCGTCACCGGGAGGGTGAAGCCCAGCCCGTAGGCGCCGGCGGTGGCCAGGACCAGCACGATCGACTCCGGCCCGTAGGCGACGGAGGCCATCGCGTCCAGGGAGAGGGCGGCCAGGCCCTGGAGGGCGGTCAGGCGGTGCCGGTCACCGGCCGGGTCGGGGCCGGGGGCGGCGCCGGTGCCGGGGCCGGTCGCGGTCGCCGGGGGCGGCTGCTCGGGCCGGTTTGCGGGCTGCGACACCGTCGACATGGTTCGTCGTACCTCCGTGCGGCGCTGGCTGGGACCAGCCCAGCGTGCGGGCCGCGGCGGCGGTCGGCGAGCGGCCTTGGCGCGCCCTTGGCGGGCGGCACGGCGATCTTCACGGGATTTTGACGGTGCGGCACGTACGGGCGCGCCCCCGAAGGCGTAACGGCGCGCCCCCTGACGGAAGCGCGCCTTCCGGAGCCTGGCTCACGCCCCCGGGACGGTGATGTCGCACCGCACCCCGGTCAGCTCCTCCGAGGCCGCCCACAGCCGCTCGGCGGTGCGGTCGTCGCGTGTCCAGGGGGCGCGGAAGGAGCGGGCCGGGGCGCCGCGGAGCCCGTTGCGCGGCCCGATGAAGGCGTCCGGCCGCATGTGCGGGGCGGTGGCCGCGCACAGCGTGCCCAGCGCCCCGCCCTCCGCGGGCTGGGCGATCAGCCGGTTGCCCAGCTCCACCACGCGCTCGGCGGACTGCCGGCCCTCCATCCGCACCCCCGCGGTCTGGAGGTTGGTGTGCGCGTAACCGGGGTGCGCGGCGGCCGCGACGACCTGCGAGCCGGCCGCCGCCAGCCGCCGGGCCAGCTCGTGGGTGAACAGCAGGTTGGCGCTCTTGGACCGGCCGTAGGCGAGCCAACGGTGGTAGGAGCACTCGCTGTTGAGGTCGCCGAGGTCCACATCGGCCAGTGCGTGCAGCATGCTGGAGACCGTCACGACCCGGGCCCCGGGCGTCGCCAGGAGCTTGGGCAGCAGCAGTCCGGTGAGCGCGAAGTGCCCCAGGTGGTTGGTGCCGAACTGCATCTCGAAGCCGTCCGCGGTGAAGCGCTGCGGCAGCGCCATCACGCCCGCGTTGTTGACGAGCAGGTCGAGCCGGTCGTCGCAGAAGTCGGCGAGGCCCTCGGCGAAGCGCCGCACGGACGCCAGATCGGCCAGGTCCAGCGCCCGGAACTCCGCCTCGGCGGTCGGCACTTCGGCCCGCAGCCGGGACAGCGCCGCCGTGCCCCGCTCCGCGCTGCGGCAGGCCAGCACCACCCGGGCACCGCGCCGCGCCAGCTCACGGGCGGTGACGTAGCCGAGGCCGCTGTTGGCGCCGGTGACGACCGCCGCGCGGCCGGTCTGGTCGGGTATGTGGCTGGTGTTCCACCGGGTCACGCCGTACTCCTCGGTCGGGGGAAGTTCAGCGTACGCCGACCGTTCCGCGGGGCTCGCGGGGAGATCCTGGGCGCATGCCTCGCCGCCCCCGCCCGGCCGGCCGCCTCCGCGCCGCGCTGACCGCCCCCTTCACCCCGCGCGCCCTCGCCGCCCTCCTGCACGCCCTGGCCGCGCCGGCGCTCGCGCTGCCGGGCGCGGTCCTGGTGCTGATGGGACTGGCCGTGGGGGCGGCGCTGTCCTGGACGACGTTCGGCCTCTGGCTGCTGGCCCTGACGGTCCGCGGAGCCCTCGCCCTGGGCGGTCTCCAACGGGCCATGGCCCGCGTCCTGTTGGGGGAGTCGATCGAGCCCGCCGGGCGGCGCACCGCGCCCGGCCTCTTCGGCTGGCGGCGCGCGCTGCTCGGCGACCGGGCCGGCCGGCGGGCGGTGGCCGCGGCCCTCCTCGCCCCGCTGACCGCGCTGCCGCCGCTGCTCGCCGCCGTCCTCGGCTACGTCTACGGCCCGTTGGCGCTCACCCAGCCCGTCCTGCGCCGCTGGAACCACCTCACCGTCCGCGACCCCGACGGCTCCGTCCACCACGTGGGCGTGCTGATCCACGGCGTCGAGTTCGACAGCTGGCCGCGCTGGACCGTCGTGGTCGCGGCCGGCGCGCTGCTGCTCCTCCTCGCGCCCCACCTGGTCCGCCGGGCCGGCGCCCCGCACCGGCTGCTGCTGCGCGCCCTGCTCGGCCCGAGCGCCGCCGACGCCCGCATCCGCGCCCTGGAGGAGACCCGGGCGCACGCCGTCGAGGACGCCGCCGCCACCCTCCGCCGGATCGAACGCGATCTGCACGACGGCACCCAGGCCCGCCTGGTCGGCCTGGGCATGCAGCTCACCCTGATCCGCGAACTGCTCACCCGGGACGCCGGCCGGGACCGCCTGCTGGCCACCGTCGCCCGCGCCCAGGACAACGCCACCCGGGCCGTCAGCGACCTGCGCCACCTCGTCCGCGGCATCCACCCGCCCGCCCTCGACGAGGGCCTGGCGACCGCCCTGGCCACCCTCGCCGCCGACGCCCCGCTCCCGGTCGCCCTGCACACCGCGATCGCCCACCGCCCCACCCCGGCCCTGGAGTCCCTCGCCTACTTCTGCGCCGCCGAACTCCTCGCCAACACCGTCAAGCACAGCGCCGCCGCCACCGCCGCCGTCGAGGTGCACGGCGACGGCCGCGTCCTGCTGCTGTCCGTACGGGACGACGGGCGGGGCGGCGCGGTGCCCGGCGCGGGCAGCGGCCTGACCGGTCTGCTCGGGCGTATCCGCACCGTCGACGGCACGCTGACCTGCGACAGCCCACCCGGAGGCCCTACCGTGGTCACGATCCGGCTCCCGTACCCGGCCGCGCCCGACGGCACCGCACGGGCCCGGTAGCCGCCCCTTCAGCCTCCTGCCCGCCCTCTGTAAGAGGTCCCCTTCGCACTCCCCAAGGACGGGAACCATGCGCGTCGTCATCGCCGAGGACTCCGCGATCCTGCGGGAGGGCCTGGTCCAGCTGCTGGAACTGCGCGAGGTACAGGTCGCGGCCGCCGTCTGTGACGCCGAGAGCCTGCTCACCGCCGTGGACACGCACCGTCCCGACGCCGCCGTGATCGACATCCGGCTGCCGCCCGGCTACCGCGACGAGGGGCTGCGCGCCGCCGTCACCCTGCGGCAGCGGCACCCCGGAACCGGCGTGCTGATCTTCTCCCAGTACGTGGAGACCGCCTACGCGGACCGCCTCTTCGGCTCCGGCGCGGGCTTCGCGGGCGTCGGCTATCTGCTCAAGGAACGGGTGATGGACATCGGCGAGTTCGTCGACGCCCTGCACCGGGTGGCACACGGCGGCACCGCCCTCGACCCGGACGTGGTGGGCCGGCTGTTCGGCGCCGTCCGCCGCAGCTCCGCCCTGGACGCCCTCACCCCGCGCGAACGCGAGGTACTGGCCCTGATGGCCCAGGGCCGCACCAACCACTCCATCGCCGCCGCCCTGACCGTCACCGCACGCTCCGTCGAGAAGCACATCGCCAACCTCCTGGCCAAGCTGGACCTCCCGCCCTCGGACACCGGCCACCGCCGGGTGCTGGCGGTCCTGCGCTACCTGGAGGCCGCGGGGCGGCCGTAGGGCTTCTGACGGATCTCCGCGGCGTCCACGGAGATCCGCCAGAAGCGCCCTAGCCGCCCCCCGCCCCCTCCCTCAGCTGTCGACCCGCGCCGGGCACAGCCGCCGGGGCCGCTCGTCCCCGCGCAGCCGGGCGTCCACGCACCCGCCCGGCAGCCCCTCGTACGCCCGGCTGCCGAAGTTGGCGGTCACCGTCAGCGTCCCGTCCCCGAACACCGTCCGCTGCACGTTCCGGTCGCCCGTCAGCCACCGGAACGACGTCAGCCGCTCGGTCCCCGCGGCCCGGTGCAGCGGCGCGAAGTACCGCTGCAACGCCGCCAGTTCCGCCCCGTTCTTCGTCAGCGACGGTCCGTCCAGCACGAAGTTCAGCGGCGTGTTGGAGAGCATCGCCAGCAGCGCCCGGGTGGTCTTCTGGGCCGGCAGCTTGTCGTACGACAGCTCCCAGCGCTCGACGTTGACCAGCGACCCGTGCAGCGCCGTCTCGTACAGCGGTACCCGGTACTTCGGGTCGTACATGGCCGTGGCCAGCTCGGCCGGCAGCGTCACCGGCCGGAAGAAGTTCTTCGGCGCGTCCTGTGGGTAGTAGCCGCCCCAGGTCTCCTTGTCCCGCTCCAGCGCCCACAGCCCGTCCGCGACCGGCGTCCCCGAGCCGTGGTCGAAGGCCAGCACCCTGTTCGCCCACGGCTGGGCCGACTCCGACCCCAGCACGAAGCCCTTCGCCAGCCGCTCCATCCGCGCCAGCCGGTTCGCCCGGTCGCCCGCCTTGGTCATCTCGTGGCCCGCCCCGTGGTCCCGGAACACCTCACCGGTCGCGTCCACGTCCAGGAAGTAGCTGTCCGCCCCGTTGGCGGTCATCGCCCGTGTCCGCTCCGCCAGATGGTGCGCGGTCGGCTCCGCCTTCTCGAACGCCCGCGAACTCAGGTAGCACCCCCGCCCCGCGAACCCGGTCTCCGCCGACCCGTCCGCCTTCCGCACGCAGAAGTCCGGGTAGACCGTCCCGGGCCACTGGGACGTGGGACTGTCCGCCGTCTTCGCGTCCTGCCCGTTGGCGAACGAGTCGTACGGCCCGACCAGGTACCCGGCCTGCCGGGCCGCCCGCACCGCCGCCGCGTCCATCGGCGCCGGCCCGGCGTCGTAACCCAGCCACATCCGGTCCACGCCCGACTTCCGCAGCCGCTCGACCCCTTCCGCGGTCCGCGCCTCGCCCCACACATACGCGTGGAACGCGCCCAGCAGCTTCCCGTTCGCCGGATTCCTCGCGATCTTCTCCCGCAGGCTGCCCAACTGCCCGCGCTGCGCGAGGTAGGACCGGTAGTCCGCCGCCGGCGCCACCGGGTCCCCGTCCGTCAGCGCGAACGACACCTCGTAGTCCCGTGTCCCCTCGCCCGCGTCGAAGGCGTGCGCCGCGGTCGCCCGCAACGCCCCGCCCTCGGACGCGAACCGCAACGACGTCCCGATGTCGGTCGGCGTCACATAACTCACCCCGTGCCGCGCCCCGCTGCCCGCGCGAGCGTCCCCGCCCATCGCATATCCCCACAACGGCAGCGCCAGATCCGCCCCCACGTCCACGGTGCTCCCGGCCAGCCCGCCCCGCCCGGAGTTCCAGAACGCGTCCCGCACCGGGATGTCCAGCCCCGCGCCGCGCGGCACCTGCACATCGGAGGTGGCCCGGTCGGTCCCGGTCACCGGCCAGCTCACCGACTGGTCCCGGTCCGCCCGGATGCGGACCGTCAGCCGGCCCCGCTCCGAACGCGCCGTCACCTCCAGCCCCTTGGCCGGATACGACCAGCGCGCCCCGTCGGCCGTCCGGGTCATCGGCCCGGGCGTCCCGAGCCCGCCCTCAACCGCCTCGGAGAGCACCAGCGGCGTCCCGTCGCCGGTCCGCGCGGTCACCGCCAGCGTGGCGGTGTCGACGGTGGCGGTACCCCCGGCGACCGGAAGCGCCAGCCGGCCGCCCTGAAGCGTCCCGGCCTCGGCCCTCCCGCACCCGGAGACCCCGAACGTGGTGGCGGTCAACGCCAGGGAGACGGCGATCACTTGCCTGAGCTTGAATGTCATGCCCACGTTGATAGTGAGGCGGTTTAAGAAGCTTCTAAGAGACCCGTCCTCCTGCGCGAGCTTGTGAGAGCCGTGGCCCTGAGATGCGGGCCCCTTAAAAGGCATGCGCCTGGGAAGCGTGCTGCTGAGATACGGGCCCCTAAGGGGCCGGGGCCACCGGTGCCCGCCCCTGTGCCAACCGCCGCACCGCCAACTCCGCATAGACCGCCGCCCCGTCCGCCAGCACCGCATCGTCGAACTCGGCCAGCGGCGAATGGTTGTTGGGACTCTTCGCCGGGTCCGCCCCGGCCGGCGGCGCCCCCAGCATCAGCATCGCGCCCGGCACCTCGTCCAGCACCCGCGAGAAGTCCTCCGACGCCGGCACCGGATGCGGCCGCGGCGCGAACCGCTCCTCGCCCAGCGCCTCACGGACCGCATGCGCCGCGAACTCCGCCTCGGCCTCGTCGTTCACGGTCACCGGATACATCTCGACGAACTCCGCGTCCACCGCCACCCCATGGGCCGCCGCGACGCCCCGGCACACCTCCACCGTCCCGTCCTTGACGCGCGCCTGCGCCGCGGCCGAGAAGCTCCGCACCGTCGCCTGGAACGCGGCGGTCTCCGGGATCACGTTCTGTTGCGTCCCCGCGTGGAACGTCCCCACCGACAGGATCACCGGATCGAACACGTCGAAGCTCCGCGTGATCCACGCCTGCAACGCCGTCACCATCGCACACGCCGCCGGCAGCGGGTCCTTGGCGCGGTGCGGCATCGCCCCGTGCCCGCCCACCCCGCGCACCGTCACCCGCAGCACGTTGGACGCCGACATCATCGGCCCGCCACGCGTCTCGAAGACCCCGCTCGCCGGTCCCGCCGACAGCACATGCAGCGCATACGCCGCCACCGGTCGCCGCCCGGCGGCCTCCAACAGCCCCTCCGCCAGCATGTACCGGGCCCCGTCGTACCCCTCCTCGCCCGGCTGGAACATGAACACCACGTCCCCCGCGAGCCGGTCCCGGTGCGCGGCGAGCAGGCGCGCCGCCCCCACCAGCATGCTGGTGTGCAGATCGTGCCCGCAGGCGTGCATCCGCCCGTTGTCCGCGGCGAAGTCCACGCCGGTGCGCTCGGCGACCGGCAGCGCGTCCATATCGCCGCGCAACAGCACCACGGGCCCGGACGCGGCCCCCCGCAGCACCGCCGTCACCGAACTGAGCCCGTCGCCGGTGCTCACCTCCAGCGGCAACCCGTCCAGCTCCGCCAGCACCGCCTCCTGCGTGCGCGGCAGTTCAAGCCCCGTCTCCGGAATCCGGTGCAGCGAGCGGCGCAGCCGCACGAGGTCGTCGGACAGGGCACGGGCATCGTCACGCAGGTCCACGGAGTCCTCCTCAGCCGGCGGCGAACTCCCCATTCTTGACCGCCCCGACGAACGAAGACCACCCCGCCGCCCGAACGACGATCACAGGCCCATCCGGAACCTTGCTGTCCCGTATGGGAACGAGGCCGTGGATGGTGGTGTGGGCGGGCGAGAATTCGAGACACGCCCCGCCGTTGCCTTCGCTGTAGGAGGACTTGAGCCAGACGAAGTCGCGGGTGAACTCAAGGCACTCTCCGCCGTTGCCTTCGCTGTAGGACGATTTGATCCATATGAAGTCACGGGTGAACTCAAGGCAGTTGCCGCCGTTGGCGTCGCTGTAGGCCGACTTGACCCACTTGACGGTGGCAAGATCCAAGTCGCGGCTCATGCTTGGTACTCCTTCAAGAGGTTCTTGACCAGGGCGAGTGATCGATCAGGGCCCAAGGCGTGCGCCCGGAGCAAATCGTAGTCATCCAGGGCCGCTTCGACCGTTTGTGCGGAGTCATGCATCCTGCCCCCTACCCGGGTCTCCGTGTACAACACGGTGGGCGAGGCCGGAAAGCGCAGCACGATGAAGGGCATCGTGGACGTGGCAGGAACACCCGCTGAGAACGGCATGATCTGGAGCTCGAAGCGTGGTGAGGCTGACAGCTTCAGCAGGTACTCAAGCTGCCCCGCCATGACCTTGGTGTTACCGACGACGGTGCGCAGGCATGCCTCGTGCAGGATGACCCACAAGGACGGTGGACTGTTCCGTTCGAACACCTCGCGGCGGCGCAGCCGCGCTGCGACTTTGTCCTCGATCCCTTCCGCGCTCGCGCAGGGGTTGGATACGCGGAACACGGTCCGCGCGTAGTCCCCCGTCTGCACGATGCCGCTCACCAAGTTGGTGTCGTAGGTCAGGATCCGCGAAGCCTTGCGCTCCAGCTTCAGGTACGGGACGAACCACGACGGGTGCTCGCCCTCATCGATCCCGCGCAGCAGCCCCGAGAACAGCCCGTTCGTCCCGAACGCCAGGTCGCAGCCGTCCGCGAACTTCTCGCTGGCCTTCACCTTCCCGGACTCCACCATGCTGACGTAGGCGTAGGAGTAGCCCGTTGCGTTGCCTAACTGGTTCTGCGTGAGCCTTCGGCCCAGCCGCACCCGCTTGATGTCACGTCCGAAACTCTGGAGCGGATTGAAGAGCTCGGGAGGGGTCGTCTCGTCCAATGCCGTGACCTCTCGTTCTGTGCTCGTGGTCAGCATTGCGGCAGGCAGGCGATGTAAGCACTGCCCTTTAAGTGGCCCTATTCTATTGCCCGTTGGGGCATCTGCGTGACCGAATGGCTACAGAACGTACGCACGGACGCCATGAGCCCCCGCGGCCGCTGCAACCGGCCCGGGGGCATGGCCACCAACCCCATGGAGGTTGACGACAGTGACGGACGCTACCCCGCGGCTTCTGCCGTGGTCGAGCCCCGACGGCAAGCCCTGCTTCGTCCTCGGAGACGGAACCGGCTACATCTCCCGTATGGCCGACGATGTCGAAGAGGCTCAACTCACCCTCGCCGACGGCCTCATCGCGGACTCCCGGCGCCTCCTGCGCGCTCGCAACTGGACCTCCGGCGAACTCCACCTCCTCACCGTCGAGTTGACCGAGTCGCTGACGGAGATCCGCCGCATCGCCAAGAGTCGCGGCGCCCGCCTACAGGCGATCTCCGGGGCGGAACGGCCGGCCTGACGCCAGGGGGCGAGGACGAGCGCTATGCCGAGCCTGCCGCCAGTGCGTCGAGCCGCGCGAACTCCTCGTCCGTGAGGCAGATGTGGGCCGCCGCGAGGTTCTCGTCGAGGTGGGCGGGGGAGCCGGTGCCGGGGGTCGGGAGCAGGGCGGGGGAGTGGTGGAGCAACCAGGCCAGGGCGATCTGGCCGGGCGTCGCGTCGTGCGTCGCGGCGATCGCGGTCAGCGTGGCCGCGGCGGGGTCCGCGGAGCCGTCCGCGGCCCCGCCGCCCGTAAGCGACCCGTTGCCCAGCGGGAACCACGGCAGGAACGCCGTCCCGGTCCGCTCGCACAGCTTCAGTACCTCCTCGGAGGCGCGGTCCAGCAGGTTGTAGCGGTTCTGGACGGAGGCGATCGGGGCCAGCTCGCGGGCCCGCGCCAGCTCCGCGGCGCTGATGCTGTCCAGGCCGATGTGGCGGATCTTTCCGGCCTGTTGGAGCTCCCGCAGGGCGCCCAACTGGTCGGCCATCGGGACGTCGGGGTCCAGGCGGTGGAGTTGGTAGAGGTCGATGGCGTCCGTCCGCAGGCGCCGCAGGCTCGCGTCGCACATGGCGCGCAGCTGCTCCGGGCGGCCGGCGATATGCCAGACGTCCGGGCCGGTGCGGACCACGCCGCCCTTCGTGGCGATCACCAGCCCGTCCGGATACGGGTGCAGGGCGGTGGCCACCAACTCCTCGGCCACGTCCGGGCCGTAGTTGTCGGCGGTGTCGATCAGCGTGACGCCGCGCTCGACGGCCCGCCGCAGCAGCGCCACGGACCGCTCGGGGTCCTCGTGCCGCGGCCCCCAGTACCCGGGGCCGACCAGGCCCCCGGTCCCGAACCCCAGCCGCCGCACCGGCAACGTCCCCCCGAGGAGGAAAGGCATCCGCGTATCCATGCCGGGGAGCTTAGTTGGGGCCCGTCCGACGGGTCGGGGCCGGAGGGCCCCTGCGCGGGGCCCTTTGGATACCGAAGATCACCGGACCGCATCCGCACCACCTCCATAAGATCACCTGGTGCCTGACATATCGCTGTTCACCCTCGCCCTGCTCTGCCTGGCCGCCCTCGCCGCGGGATGGATCGACGCGGTGGTCGGCGGTGGCGGCCTGCTGCTGCTCCCGGCCCTGCTGGTGGGCCTTCCGCACACCCCCACCGCGTTCGTCCTCGGAACCAACAAGTCCACCGCCATCGTGGGCACCACCGCGGCCGCCGTCACCTACGTCCGCAAGACACCCATCGATGTCCGCACGGCGCTGCGCATCGGTGCCGCGGCGGTCGCCGGCTCGTTGGGCGGGGCGTTCTTCGCGGCCGGCATCAACAGCGAGGTGCTCCGCCCGCTGATCATGGCCGTGTTGCTGGGCGTGCTCGTCTTCATCCTCGTCCGCCCGGCCTTCGGGACCGCCCCGGCGCCGACGGGCCCCGTCTCCCGGCAGCGGATGCTGGCGGCCATCCTGATCGCGGGCCTGGGGATCGGCTTCTACGACGGCCTGATCGGCCCCGGCACCGGCGCCTTCCTCGTCATCGCGCTCGCCGCCGTGCTGCATATGGACCTGGTCGCCTCGTCCGCCACCGCCAAGGTCGTCAACGTCTGCACCAACGTCGGCGCACTGACGATGTTCGCCCTCCAGGGCACGGTGCTGTGGCAACTCGGGGCGCTGCTGGCGCTGTTCAACCTCGTCGGCGGGACCGTCGGCGCCAGGATGGCCCTGAAGCGGGGCGCCGGATTCGTCCGCGGTGTCCTCGTCGTCGTCGTCATCGTCCTCCTCTGCAAGCTGGCGTACGACCAGTGGTTCGCCGCCTGAGCGGAGGCGGCGGGGTGGGGCGGTGAGCCGGGCAACCGCTCGGCCGGGAGCGGCGGTTGATCGAGTTCGGAGTCGGGTCGGGGTCGGGGAGCGGATCGGGGTGAGGGGCGACCTCGCCCTGATCAACCGCACCGAGGGCGGGTCTTCGATCGTCGACTGGGACTGTCCGTGATTCGATGGTACGGAACATTCATAAAAATGTGAAGAGTTGAGAGGGGGAATCTCCGCACGGCACGGCCGCCGTCCGTCAGGTGTGGACCGCCTCGCGCGCCGCGCCCCCCGGCGCCGGTTCGCGGACTTCCGTCACGGCCGTCAGCAGCACCACCGCGTCCTCCAGCGCGCGCAGCCCGTGCCGCGCGTGCGGGATCGCCTCGATCTGACCGGCGGTCAGTTCCTGGCCGCCGCCCGGCCCGGTCAGCCGGACCCGGCCGCGCAGCACCTGGAGGCTGGCCGCCGGCGGCGCGTTGTGCTCGTCCAGCATGGTGTCGGCCAGCAGCGCGATCACGGTCTGCCGCAGCGGGCCGTCGTGCACGACGAGATGGGCGCTGCGTCCGTGGGCGGCGGCCCTGGCGTCGTCGAGCCGGTCGCGGACGAGGGTTTCGAGGTTCACCATGGCGCTCGCCTTTCGGGTGCGGACCGGCCTCCGGGCCGGGTCGGCAGCGGGGCTCCCCCCTCCATCGTTGTCCGCGCCCCGCCCGGCGCAACCGGGGCACCGCGCGGCGGCCGCGGCGGGTCCGCACCCCGATGGGGCGTCCGGGTGCTTGCCCGTGGGCGGCGGCCCGCCGGGTGCCAGTGGATCATCGCGGTCCGTACGATGCGAGACGATCCCTTGATCGAAAGATTGAAAGATCGACAGGCCGGAGATCCATCCGGCCAGGAGACCTGATCGTGCGATCCAGCATTCCCCCCACTTCGAACGCGAAGGGTGCAACCGTGGTCGATCCCACCGCCCTGAACGAACCCTCCGCCGCCCCGCCCGACCCGGCCGGACCTCCGGCACGGTTCCTGACCGTCATGACCACCACCGACAGCGCGCAGAAGGCCGAAGGGCTTGCGCACGGTGCCATCGAGGGACGGCTTGCCGCCTGCGCCCAGATCAGCGCGCCGGTCACCTCGGTGTTCCGTTGGAACGACGCCGTGGAGACCAACCAGGAATGGCAGGTGCTGTTCAAGACGGCGAGCACGCGCTACGCGGCCCTGGAGGCGTATCTCCTCGACGCCCACGACTACGAGACCCCCGAGATCATCGCCACCCCGGTCACCCACGGGGGTGCCGGGTATCTCGCCTGGGTAGCTAAGGAGACGAGCTGACGTGCCGAGGAGAGCGCAGTTCCTGCCGCGTCCACGGGGGAGGGCGGTCACCCTCGCCCTCGGTATGGCCATCGGCCTGGCCACCTCCCCGGTGGCGCACGCGGCCGAGGCCGACCCCGGGACCTCCGGCGTCCAGTCCACCCACAGCCAGGAGTCCGGCCCCCACGCCACCTGGACCAACAAGGACGCCGCGGCCTTCTGGACACCGCGGCGGATGGCCCAGGCCGCCCCGCTCGAACACGGCCCCGCCGTAGCCGCCGCGGCCGCCCAACAGGCCCCGACCGCCGAGCACTTCGACGGCATCCCGTCCGTCGGCGTGCTGTTCTCCGTCGACGGCGAGGCCCGCGAGCACCACTGCACCGCCAGCGTGGTGCACAGCCCGCGCGGCAACCTGATCCTCACCGCCGGGCACTGCAACCCGGGAGCGCGCGCCGCGTTCGTCCCCCAGTACCAGTCGGGCCAGGACGACCAGCCCCACGGGGTGTGGGCCATCGAGGACAGCTACGCCTACTCCGACCGCAGCACCAGCGGGGACGGCGCCGACCTCGACTTCGCCTTCGCCACCGTCGCCCCGGACGACAGCGGCCGCCGCATCGAGGACGTCACCGGCGGCAACGTCCTGACGGCGACGCCCGGTTACCGCAACCAGGTCAGGGTCATCGGCTACCCCAACGTCCACCACGACCCCGCCGACCAGGCCGTGCGCTGCGCGACCACCACCCGGCGCCTGGAGGGCACCCGCCAACTCCGCATGGAGTGCAACGGGTTCTACGGCGGCACCTCGGGCAGTCCCTGGCTCATGGGCTACGACCCGCACACCCGGACCGGCCGGGTCATCGGCGTCATCGGCGGCGTCAACGGCGGCGGCCCCAGCGGCCCGCACAGCGACCGCACCTCCTACAGCCCGTACTTCGGCAAGGAGATCCTCAGCCTCTACGGCCGCGCCACCAAGGCCCAAAGCGGCAGCGAGGCCGGCGACTAGCCGTCGCGCCACCCGGGAGGGCCTGGCGGAGGTGCGCTAACGGAGCGCCTCCGCCAGGCCCTTCTCCTTGGGGCCGAGGAAGTGCGGATCGGGCCGCAGCACCGCCTCCGCGGTCGCCTTGCCCGCCGCGAAGATCTCCCGCACCCCGCCGTACGCCCAGGTCACATCGTGCGTGGCGGCGACCCCGACGCCGTACGCGTCGATCCCGGCGGCCGAACACAGCGCCAGCGCCCGCCGGATGTGGAACCCCTGGCTGACCAGCACTGCCCGGTCCACCCCGAAGACGCGGTGGGCGCGGGTACAGGAGTCCCAGGTGTCGAAGCCCGCATAGTCGCTGACGATCTTCCGGGACGGGATGCCGTGCCGCTCCAGATAGCCGCGCATCGCGTCCGGCTCGTCGTAGTCCTCGCGGCTGTTGTCGCCGGTGACCAGGACGGCGCGGACCGTGCCGGCCCGGTAGACCCGGACCGCGGCGTCCAGCCGGTGGGCCAGGTACGGCGACGGTTCGCCGTTCCACAGGCCGGCGCCGAACACCACCGCCACCGGGGCGGCCGGGACGTCGGCGACCGTACGGACGCGCGGGCCGGCGGTGGCGTTCAGACAGGTCGCCGGCAGCAGCCCGAGCGCCGACAGCGCCACCACCGCCTGGAACGCGCGGCGCTGCCCGCGCCGGGTCCGCGGCAGCCGTATGCGCCGTATCCACCCCAGCCCTGCCCGCAGCCCGCGCATGCCCTGCCCCCGTCTCCCCGGCGCTCGGCGCGCCGGGACCGCCCACGTGATCGATCTCGCAAGCTCCGACGTGCCGGCGGGCTGGCATGGTTGCAGTGAGGGCGGGGAAGCACCGTCGGCAACCTCACCGCACACCGCCCGTGGAGGGCCCACGATGACCACCGAGGCCGAGCGCCTGCCGTTCTTCGTCTACGGGACGCTGCGTCCCGGCGAGGCCAACTACGCCCGCACCCTGCGCGGCCGGACCGCCGCCGAGGAACCGGCCCGGATAGCCGGCACCCTGCTCTACGAGGGCCCCGGCTACCCCTACGCCACGGCCGGGCCCGCCGACGCCGTGGTGCACGGCGTACTGGTCCACCCCCGCGCCGCCGACTACGACGCCGTCCGGGCCCTGCTGGACCACCTGGAGGGCTACACCCCGGGCACGCCGGCGGGCGCCGGGAACCTCTACGAACGGGTGGCCACCGAGGCGGCCCGCGCCGACGGCAGGACCGTACGGGCCTGGGTCTATCTGGCCGCCGAGCCGCTCGCCGGCCGCCTGCGCGCCACCGGCACCCCGCTCGCCGGCGGCCGCTGGACCGGCCGCGCCGCCCCGAAGTCCCCCGGATAACCTGGCGACTCGTCCCGTACGGGCGATGCGTCCCCATAGGGGCGCGCAGCGCTCCGCGCGACCGAAGGAACCCCGCCCGCAGCACAGCAGAACAGGTGTGACCCCGTGCCCTCCAGCCCCCCGAGCACCGCCGCCCACCGCCCCCTCCCCAAGGCCGAACTGCACCTCCACATCGAGGGCACCCTGGAGCCCGGCCTGGCCTTCGCGCTCGCCGCCCGCAACGGCGTCACGCTGCCCTACGCCACCGAGGACGAGCTGCGCCGCGCCTACTCCTTCGCCGACCTCCAGTCGTTCCTCAACCTCTACTACGCGCTGATGGAGGTGCTCCGCACCGAGGACGACTTCGCCGACCTGGCGCACGCCTACCTGGCCCGCGCCAAGGAGCAGGGCGTACGGCACGCCGAGATCTTCTTCGACCCTCAGGCGCACACCTCCCGCGGCGTCCCCATCGGGACGGTCATCCGCGGCCTGTCCCGGGCGCTGGACGCCGCCCCGGAGACCTACGGCATCACCACCCGGCTGATCATGTGCTTCCTGCGCGACGAGAGCGCCGACTCGGCCCTGGAGACCTTCGAGGCGGCCCGCCCCTACCTGGACCGGATCACCGCCGTCGGCCTGGACTCCGCCGAGGTCGGCCACCCGCCGTCGAAGTTCCAGGAGGTCTTCGCGCTCGCCCGGGAGGCCGGCCTCAAGTGCGTGGCCCACGCCGGCGAGGAGGGCCCCGCGTCCTACGTCTGGGAGGCCCTGGACCTCCTCGGGGTGGACCGGGTCGACCACGGGGTGCGCTGCATGGAGGACGAGCGCCTGGTCGCCCGTATGGCGGCCGACCGGATCCCGCTCACCGTGTGCCCGCTCTCCAACGTCCGGCTCCGGGTGGTCGACGATCTGGCCGACCACCCGCTGCCCGCGATGCTCGACGCCGGGCTGCTGGTGACCGTCAACTCCGACGACCCCGCCTATTTCGGCGGCTACGCCGACGACAACTTCACCGCCGTGCGGGACGCCCTCGGCCTGGACGAGGAGACGCTGCGGACGCTCGCCCGCAACTCCTTCCTGGCGTCCTTCCTGGACGACGAGACCCGCGCCGCGTACCTGAAGGAACTCGACGCGCACTGACCCGTACGCCCCTGGGGCCGCCGCCACCCGGCGCGGCCCCAGGACGTCGCCCCCCCGAAGACCACGCCCGTCCCTGCCCCAGGGGGCCACTCGCACCATCCCGTCCCGTATTGCTCCGCGATGCCCAAGTGCTCCGCGTGCGTACCGGATCCGGCACCGATGGCACCGGGGGGCTACGGTCGCTGTATGACGGGCACAACACCGGCCACCCCTCCCGGCGAAGGCCATGACGCGCACGCGGAGCTTCCCGGCTACACCGCGGCGGACGCCGAACGCTGGGTCCCCGAGCCGGACAAGCGCCCCGGACGCACCGCCTTCCAGCGCGACCGCGCCCGGGTCCTGCACTCCGCCGCGCTGCGCCGCCTCGCCGGCAAGACCCAGGTCGTCACCCCCGGCAGCGCCACCCAGGCATGGGACGCCAGCCCGCGTACCCGGCTGACGCACTCCCTGGAGTGCGCCCAGGTGGGCCGCGAACTGGGCGCCGCCCTCGGCTGCGACCCGGACCTCGTCGAGGCCGCGTGCCTGGCGCACGACCTCGGCCACCCACCCTTCGGGCACAACGGCGAACAGGCCCTCAACGAGGTCGCCGCGCCCTGCGGCGGCTTCGAGGGCAACGCCCAGTCGCTCCGGCTGCTGGCCCGGCTGGAGCCCAAGCGGTTCGTGCCCGCCCCGGACGGCGGCGCCCCCGTCAGCGTCGGCCTCAACCTCACCCGCGCCGCGTTGGACGCCGCCACCAAGTACCCCTGGCCGCGCGGCGGGCACCCCGACGGGCCGGACAACCCGAAGTTCGGCGTCTACGCCGACGACCTGCCGGTGTTCGCATGGTTCCGGCAGGGCGCCCCGGGCGCCGCCCGCAGCTTCGAGGCGCAGGTCATGGACTGGTCCGACGACGTCGCCTACTCGGTGCACGACGTCGAGGACGGACTGCACGCCGGCCACCTGGACCCCAACGTCCTGCTCGCCGACCCCGAGCGCGCCGAGATCTTCGCCCTCGCCGCGGGGCGCTACGCCCCCGGCGCCGACGAGGCCGCGCTGGCCGCCGCGCTGGACCGCCTCCTGGAGCAGGAGTGGTGGCCGCACGGCTACGACGGCACCGCGCTCGCCCAGGCCCGCCTCAAGGACGCCACCAGCCAGCTCATCGGCCGCTTCTGCCTGGCCGCCGAGGGCGCCACCCGGGCCCGATGGGGGCACTTCGGGGAAGGCGCGGGCCCCGGGGGAGGCGCCGGACGGCTCACCCGGTACGGGGCGGAGCTGGTGGTTCCGGCCGAAACCCGGCTGGAATGCGCCGTTCTCAAGGCCGTCGCCGACCGCTACGTCATACAGCGCCCGGACCAGGAAGCACTCCGCGCCGACCAGCGCGTGGTCCTCGCCGAACTCGCCGAGGCGCTGCTCGCCCGCGCCCCCGACGGCCTTGATCCGCAGTTCCGTTCACTGTTCGACGCGGCCGCCGACGACACCGCCCGGATGCGCGCCGTGATCGACCAGATCGCCGCCCTTACGGACGCTTCCGCGCGTAATCTTCACGCCCGTCTGACACGTCCCCCTGGTAACGGTTAGGGCAACCCAGGGTGACCCTAGGGGGGTAGCCCCTCTTCCCCCCTCACGCTCCGTGCGGGACGCTCGTCCCCGCACCGGCGCACGGGAACCCGGAAACGGCCGCGCGCATCAAGGGAGCGAGAGGAAACGGGGGGCAGCGACAACGGGGGCAGCAAACGGGGGCGTCAACGGACGCGGACGCGGACGTACGGCACCGCAACGAGGAGGAAGCAAGTGGTCGACGCACACCAGACGTTCGTCATCGTCGGGGGTGGCCTGGCCGGAGCCAAGGCGGCGGAGACGCTGCGCGCGGAAGGCTTCACCGGCCGGGTGATCCTCATCTGTGACGAGCGCGACCACCCCTACGAGCGGCCCCCGCTCTCCAAGGGGTACCTGCTCGGCAAGGACGCGCGGGACAGCGTCTTCGTCCATGAACCGGGCTTCTACGCCCAGGCCCGGATCGAGCTCCATCTGGGCCAGCCCGCCGTCCAGTTGGACCCCGCGGCCCGCACCGTCCGCCTGGGCGACGGCACCCTCATCGCCTACGACAAGCTGCTGCTGGCCACCGGCGCCGAACCCCGCCGCCTGGACATCCCCGGCACCGGTCTGGCCGGCGTGCACCACCTCCGCCGCCTCGCCCACGCCGAGCGGCTGCGCGGCGTCCTGGCCTCCCTGGGCAGGGAGAAGGGCCACCTGGTCATCGCCGGCGCCGGCTGGATCGGCCTCGAAGTCGCCGCCGCGGCCCGCTCCTACGGCGCCGAGGTCACCATCGTCGAACCCCAGCCGGCCCCCCTGCACGGCATCCTCGGGCCCGAGCTCGGCGCCCTCTTCACCGATCTGCACCGCGAGCACGGCGTCCGCTTCCACTTCGGCGCGCGCCTGACCGAGATCGTCGGCCGGGACGGCATGGTGGTCTCGGTCCGCACCGACGACGGCGAGGAGCACCCCGCCCACGACGTGCTCGCCGCCATCGGCGCCGCCCCCCGCACCGCCCTCGCCGAACAGGCCGGCCTCGCGGTCGTCGCCCGCGCCGACGGCGGCGGCATCGCCGTCGACGCCGCACTGCGCACCTCCGACCCGTACATCCACGCCGCCGGCGACGTGGCCGCCGCCGACCACCCCCTGTTGGACACCCGGCTGCGCGTCGAGCACTGGGCCAACGCCCTCAACGGCGGCCCGGCGGCCGCCCGCGCCATGCTCGGCCAGGACATCAGCTACGACCGCGTCCCGTACTTCTTCTCCGACCAGTACGACCTCGGCATGGAGTACTCCGGCTACGCCCCGCCCGGCTCCTACGACCAGGTCGTCTGCCGCGGCGACGTCGGCAAGCGCGAGTTCATCGCCTTCTGGCTCGGCCAGGGACGGGTCCTGGCTGGCATGAACGTCAACGTCTGGGACGTCGCCGAGCACGTCCAGCAGCTCATCCGCTCCGGCGCCGCGCCGGCCCCCGCAAAGCTGGCTGATCCCACCATTCCGCTTGCCGATCTCCTCACGTAACGTGCCCGTATGACCGAAGGGCCCACCCGCACCGCCGGCAGCGACCGTCCGGAGGCCGGCACCGGCGTCCCGGCCGTCACCTTCGACGACGTCCGGGACGCCGCCCGGCGGCTGGCGGGCGTGGCCCACCGCACCCCGGTACTGCGCTCCCGCACCCTCGACGCGCGCACCGGCACCCAGGCGTTCCTCAAGTGCGAGAACTTCCAGCGCGTCGGCGCCTTCAAGTTCCGCGGCGCCTACCACGCGCTCTCCCGCCTGACCCCCGAGGAACGGGCCCGCGGGGTCGTCGCCTACTCCTCCGGCAACCACGCCCAGGCCGTCGCCCTCGCCGCTCGCGAATGCGGCACCCGCGCCGTCATCGTGATGCCCGAGGACGCCCCCCGCGCCAAACGGGACGCCACCGCGGGCTACGGCGCCGAGATCGTCACCTACGACCGCTACACCCAGGACCGCGTCGCCATCGGCCGCCGCATCGCCCAGGAGCGCGGCCTGGCCCTGGTGCCCCCCTACGACCACCCGCACGTCATCGCCGGACAGGGCACCGCCGCCCTGGAGCTCATCGAGGAGACCGGCCCGCTCGACGCCCTCCTCGTACCCGTCGGGGGCGGCGGGCTGATGGCCGGCTGCGCCACCGCCGCCACCGCCCTGGTCCCCGGCATCCGCATGATCGGCGTCGAACCCGAGGCCGGCGACGACACCCGCCGCTCCCTGGCCGCCGGCCACCGGGTCGCCGTCCCGGTGCCCCGCACCATCGCCGACGGACAGGCCGCCGACATCCCGGGCGAGCTGACCTTCCCGATCAACCAGCGGCTGGTCGACTCCGTGGTCCTGGTCACCGACGACGAGATCCGCGCCGCCATGGCCTTCGCCTTCGAACGCCTCAAGATCGTCGTCGAGCCCAGCGGCGCCACCGCCCTCGCCGCCCTGCTCGCCGGCCGCCTTGCGGCTCCCCCGGCCCGCACCGGCGTGCTCGTCTCCGGCGGCAACATCGGCCTGGAACGCTTCCGGGAACTGCTCGGCTGAGCCGCCCCACCGCTCCCGGCGGTCCGCTGCGGACCCTGGCCCGCCGGGACTGTCGTACCCCGGCCGTAGAATTCACCCGTGGCAGGCAGGATCAACGATGACGATGTGAAGGCGGTGCGGGACGCGGTCCCGATCGACGCCGTCGTGTCCGAGTACCTCCAGCTCCGCAACGCCGGCGGGGGCAATCTCAAGGGCCTGTGCCCCTTCCACGACGAGAAGTCCCCCTCCTTCCACGTGAGCCCCGCCAAGGGGCTCTACCACTGCTTCGGCTGCCAGGAGGGCGGCGACACCGTCGACTTCGTCATGAAGATCGACCACCTCTCCTTCGCCGAGACCATCGAGCGCCTCGCCGCCCAGGCCGGCATCACCCTCCGCTACGAGGAGGGCGGCTACACCCCCGGCCGCCAGCAGGGCGAGCGCACCCGCCTCGTCGAGGCCCACAAGGTCGCCGCCCAGTACTACACCGAGCAGCTGGACAGCCCCGAGGCGGAGATCGCCCGGAGGTTCCTCGCCGAGCGCGGCTTCGACCAGGACGCCGCCGGGCACTTCAGCATCGGCTACAGCCCCGCCGGCTGGGACCACCTCACCCGCTTCCTGCGCGGCCGCGGCTTCAGCGACAAGGAACTGGTCCTCTCCGGCCTCTCCCAGGAAGGCCGCCGCGGCCCCATCGACCGCTTCCGCGGCCGCCTGATGTGGCCGATCCGCGACATCTCCGGTGAGGTCGTCGGCTTCGGCGCCCGCAAGCTCCGCGACGACGACAACGGCCCCAAGTACCTCAACACCCCCGAGACCCCGCTCTACCGCAAGTCCCAGGTCCTGTACGGCATCGACCTCGCCAAGAAGGAGATCGCCAAGACCAACCGCGCGGTCGTCGTCGAGGGCTACACCGACGTCATGGCCTGCCATCTCGCCGGCGTCACCACCGCCATCGCCACCTGCGGCACCGCCTTCGGCGAGGGCCACATCAAGATCCTCCGCCGGCTGCTGATGGACAACTCCGGCTCCGAGGTGGTATTCACCTTCGACGGCGACGCCGCGGGCCAGAAGGCCGCCCTGCGCGCCTTCGAGGACGACCAGAAGTTCGCCGCCGAGACCTCCATCGCGATCTCCCCGGGCGGTATGGACCCCTGCGACCTGCGGCTGGCCAAGGGCGACCAGGCCGTCGCCACCCTCGTCGAGTCCCGCACCCCGCTCTTCGCCTTCGCCCTGCGCTCCATCGTCTCCCGCTACAACCTCGACACCGAGGAAGGGCGCATCGCCGCCGTCGAGGAGGCCGTCCCGGTCGTCGCCGCCATCAAGGACCGCGGCCTGCGCGACCGCTACGCCATCCGCCTCGTCGGCCTGGTCGGCATCACCAGCCAGTCCGAGGAGCAGGCCATCGTCCGCCGGGTGCGCGGTCTGGCCCGCAGCCGCGACGACCGGGCACCGCAGGGCGCGGCCCGCACCGCCGGGCGCGGTGCCGCCGGCCGCGCCGCGCCCGCACCCACCGCCCCCCAGCAGCGCGGCCCGGCCCTCAACCTCCGCAGCCCCGCCCGCATGGTCGAGCGCGAACTGCTCAAGCTCGCCCTCCAGCGCCCCGACCTGGTGGCGCCCACCTTCGACGCCTACGGTGCCGACGAATTCACCGCGCCCCCTTATGCCATGGTCCGCCAGTGCATCCAGGAGGCCGGCGGGGTGAGCGCCGCCGACGCCGACTACACCGCCCGCGTCCTGAACGCCGCCCCCGACGACACCCTCCGCTCCCTGCTCACCGAGCTGTCCGTGGAGCCCCTGCTCACCCGCCGCGACCCCGATCCGGCCTACGCGGGCGAGCAGTTGGTGCGCGTCCGCATCGCCGCCGTGGACGCCCGCATCGCCAGCCTGGAGGGCGCCGCCCGCCGCTGCGAGTTCCAGGGCGACCACGAGGGCGCGGCCGCCGTCCACAAGGAGGCCTGGGTCCTCCAGCAGTACGGCCAGACCCTCCGCCAACGCGGCGCCGCGGCCCTGTAGTGCCGCGGCGGGCAACGTTTGCCCGTCGAGGAGCGGCGTCCGGTGCGTGCTTTCGGCCGGTGCGGCGAGGGCGCGTGCCGGGCGTCGCGACGGGGCGAACGTCGCCTGTTGCGGCACTAGGGCGCTTCTGACGGAGCTCCGCGGCGTCGCACGGTCCGGCCCGCACCCCGCCGCACCGGACCCCGCCCGGCCCGCCCTCCGGGCCGACGACGAGCGTGTGACGGCAGGTCGCGGAGCCGGTCGGTGTGCTCCGGCCCGCCCGCACCGCCCGTCCCGCCCGCCCCGCGCATCCCTCCGCCCCCGGTCGGCACCTCCGGGTAGCGGCACGGTCACGGACCGGACTCAGAAAGTGCCCGCACGCCCCTCGTGCGGCCACGTGTCGTACTCCACACTGAGGAGCGGTGCCTGACGTCCCCGGAGCGCGGCGCATCCGCCCGCACGCCCCACCGCGCGGGCCGTGAGCCCCCGCGCAGCCCCTCGTGACGACGACGGGCGGACGCGGGCGGCCCGGTCGCCCCTCCGCCCCGGTCCTCGTGCCGCCCCAGCCGCGATCACCCTGGAGGTCGCCCCCGTGCAGACCCGGACCCTCTCCGCCGCACCTGCCGGCGGCGCCCCGGCCGCCCCACCCGATACCGGCCTCCTGGCCGTCCCGGCCACGGTGCCGCAGCAGGCCGAACCGCCCGCCGTCGAACTCCTCGCCGAGGAGGCCCCGGAACCGCCCGACCCCCCCGCCCCACCGGAGGCCACGGACACCGCGGGCACTGAGGACAGCACGGGCACCACCGACACTGCGGACCCCACCGACACCGAGGACCTCACCGACACCGCCGGTCCCACCAGGACCACCCCCCGCCCCGACCCCGGCAGCCCCTCCTCCGACCTCTTCCGCCAGTACCTCCGCGAAATCGGCCGGATCCCCCTGCTCACCGCCGCCGAGGAGGTCGAACTGGCCCGCCGCGTCGAGGCCGGCCTGTTCGCCGAGGAGAAGCTCACCTGCACCCCCGACCTCGACTCCCAACTCGCCCACGACCTCGACACGTTGGTCGTCCGCGGCCGGATCGCCAAACGCCGCCTGATCGAGTCCAACCTGCGGCTGGTGGTCTCCGTCGCCAAGCGCTACGTCGGCCGCGGCCTGACCATGCTCGACCTCGTCCAGGAGGGCAACCTCGGCCTGATCCGCGCCGTCGAGAAGTTCGACTACGCCCGCGGCTACAAGTTCTCCACCTACGCGACCTGGTGGATCCGCCAGGCCATGTCCCGCGCACTGGCCGACCAGGCCCGCACCATCCGCGTCCCCGTCCACGTCGTGGAACTGATCAACCGCGTCGTCCGCGTCCAACGCCGGATGCTCCAGGAACGCGGCTGCGAACCCACCCCCGAAGAGGTCGCCGCCCACCTCGGCCTCACTCCCGAACGCGTCACCGACGTCCTGCGGCTGGCCCGGGAACCGGTCTCCCTGCACGCCCCCGTCGGCGAGGAGGACGACGTCGCCCTCGGCGACCTCATCGAGGACGGCGACGCCGCCTCACCCGTGGAGTCCGCCGCGTTCCTGCTGCTCCGCGAACACCTCGACGCGGTCCTCTCCACCCTCGCCGAACGCGAACGCAAGGTCGTCCAGCTCCGCTACGGGCTCACCGACGGCCGCCCCCGCACCCTGGAGGAGATCGGCCGGATCTTCGGCGTCACCCGCGAACGCATCCGCCAGATCGAATCCAAGACCCTCGGCAAACTCCGCGACCACGCCTTCGCCGACCAGCTCCGCGGCTACCTCGACTGACCCGGGGCGCCCCGCAGTTCACCCCTCCCGCTGGAACGCCCCCGGGTGGGCCTCGTCCCGCACCGCCGTGTACTGCTGCCGCACGGCCTGCCACACCGGCAGCTCGTCACCCGGCTCGAAGACCTGGCTCGCCGCCGCCGGCCACCGCGGCGGCTCCGGCTGCCCCGCACCGCCGTCGCCGGCCGTGCCGTGCGCCACCTGCCACGCCCACGCCGCCTGCCGGGCCGCGCCCAGCGCCGCATACTCGGCCGGCTGCGGCACCACGACCTGCGCCCCGAAGAGCCCCGGCGCGGCCGCCTGGACTGCACCCAGCTCCGCCGCCGCCCCCAGCAGGAACACCCGGCGCACCATGACGCCCCGGCTGCGCAGCACCTCCAGCGCGTCCGCGAGCCCGCACAGCATGCCCTCCACGGCCGCCCGCGCCAGATGCTCCGGCTTCATGCTCTCCCGCCGCATCCCGTGCAACGACCCGGCGGTGTGCGGCAGATGAGGCGTCCGCTCGCCCTCCAGGTACGGCAGCAGCACCATCCCGTACGCGCCCGGCGACGACTTCAGCGCCAGCTCCGAGAGCCCCGCCAGATCCGTCCCCAGCATCTCCGCGGCCCCGCGCAGCACCCGCACCGCGTTGGTGGTGTGCACCACCGGCAGATGCCGCCCGGTCGCGTCCGCGAAGGAGGTGATCGTCCCCGTGGGGTCCACCAGCGCCTCCTCGTGGATCGCGAACACCGACCCCGAGGCCCCCAGCGACACCACCGCGTCGCCCACCCCGACGCCCAGTCCGAACGCCGCGGCCATCGTCTCGCCGGTCCCCGCCGAGATCAGCAGCCCCTCCGGTGTGAACCCCGCCGTCCCCGACGGCCCCAGCACCTCCGGCAGCCGCACCTGGTGCCCCAGCGCCAGCTCCACCAGATCCGGTCGGTACGCGCCGGTCGCCGCCGACCAGAAGCCGGTCGCCGAGGCCCCGCCCCGGTCCGTGGTCCGCCGCGCCGGCCGCCCCAGCAACTGCCACGCCAGCCAGTCGTGCGGCTGCATGACCTCGGCGATCCGCGCCGCCTGCGCCGGCTCGTTGCGCACCAGCCACCGCATCTTGGTCACCAGGTGCTGCGCCTGCGGCACCGCCCCCACGGCCTCCGCCCACGCGGCCCGCCCGCCCAGCGCGTCCATCAGGTCCGCCGCCGCGCTCTGCGCCCGCCGGTCGTTGCCCACCAGCGCCGGCCGCACCGGATTCCCCTCGGCGTCCAGCGCCACCAGCCCGTGCTGCTGCGCCGAGACGCCGATGGCCTGGACGCCCTCCAGCAGCCCGTTCCCCGCGGCCTCGCCGAGTGACATCAGCCACGCCTGCGGATCGACCTCGGGCCCCTTCTCGACGGGGTGCGGCGCGTACCCCTGCCTGATGACGGCACCCGTGTCCGCGTTGCAGACCACGATGCGGGTGCTCTGAGACGAACTGTCCAACCCGGCGACTATCCCCATGGCCCCAGATGATGCCCCATGCCGCCCATGGGGAAGGCGTCAGGGCTTGCCCGCCGGGGCCCCGGGCTCAGGTATTGCTGGTGCCCCACTCGTCCTCGTCGTTGACCCGCTGCTCCCGCAGCGCCCGCACCCGCTCCGCGACCGGCGCCGGCAGCCGGTCCCCGACCCTCTCGGACACCACCACGAACGCCTTCGTCGCGACCTGCCGCCCGCCCAGCGCCGCCGACTCGGCGGTGTTCCGCACCGCGGGGTTCTGCGCGATCCGCTGCACCCCCTTCCGGAGCTGCTCGTACCGCTCCCGCCCGGCCCGGGTGCCGAGCACGTATCCCACCGCCAGTCCCGCGACGAACGTGAGCCGGTAGCGCATCGCTCCACCTTTCCCTTGCCGCTCGATCCCGTCGGTGCCGGCCGGCACCGACGCCGGGCTGGGCACCTGCCGACCGGTACCGGAACCACCTGCGGTGACCTGGTGGCGATACCGATTGGCGGAGCACCCCCCTGCTTGCGCTAATGTATGTGTCGCAGCGAGCGCACGCCGTCCGGAGCCCCGGGCAGCGATGCATTCGAGGCAAGTAGAGCAATCCCCTGTAGCTCAATTGGCAGAGCAGCCGGCTGTTAACCGGCAGGTTACTGGTTCGAGTCCAGTCGGGGGAGCTCAATCCCCTGTAGCTCAATTGGCAGAGCATTCGGCTGTTAACCGGAGGGTTACTGGTTCGAGTCCAGTCGGGGGAGCAGAAGAACGAGGACCCCGGAAGGGGTCCTTTTTCTTGTGCCCGGGAACCGAATCCCGGCTGTTCGAAGTCCTCTTGGGCGTGCAAGGTCGCCCGACGGCAGCCCGCACGGGCAGCAGATCGTATGAGCGGCTATGCTGCGGCAGACGGCGCGCACAAATGTGCGCGACGCGCCGTGAGGGGCGGTAGCTCAGCCGGTTAGAGCAGCGGACTCATAATCCGTCGGCCGTGGGTTCGAGTCCCACCCGCCCCACCACGGCAGATCATGTAAGAAAGATCTGACCTGCGGAAACGTCGTATGGAGAGGGTCGCCGCGCAAGGCGTGGCGACCCTCTCCGGCGTTTTACGGGTCGGGGGACGCGCTGAGCGGCCCCTATGAGATTCATGCCCCACATGCCTGATCGGTTCCGGTTCGCAGGCGGCGAGGGAAGTGATCGCGTGGCACCCGAGGGGCGCGGCGGGGCCGGTGGCGGGTGGGGTGGGGCGGGGTGGCGCTCTGAGCGGTCCCAGAGGCGCCCTGGCGGGCCTGGCGGTGGAGCGGGGTCCCGCGGGGGCGGGGGAGGGGTGCCGGCGCCGTCAGGTCGCTTTCAGGCACCGGCCGAAGTCGCCGCTTCCATGGGCGGATTGCTGCGGTAGCGGCGACCTCGGGTGGAGTGTCCTTGTGTCTCTTGCCGCGGGCTAGCCGATGGGCTGGGTGAAGCGGATGCGGTTGCCGAACGGGTCGCGCAGGCCGCAGTCGATCCCGTAGGGGCGCTCGGTCGGCTCCTCGGTGAACTCCACCCCGCGCTCCCGCAGCGTCTCGTACGTCTTGCGGCAGTCGTCGGTGGTGAAGATGAGCCAACCGCCCATCGCCCCCTTGGTGACCAGGTCGCGGACCTGGGCCGCGGTCTCCTCCGACATCGACGGCGGTCCGGGCTTCTCCAGCAGGATCTGGCGGCCGGGCTCGCCGGGGACGCCGACCGTCAGCCAGCGCATGAAGCCCATGTCGACGTCGGCCGTCACCTCCAGGCCGAGCGTGCCGGCGTAGAAGTCCAGGGCCTTGTCCTGGTCGAGAACGTAGATCTGCGAGTGCGTGATGGCGTTGAACATGCAGATCAGGCTAGGCGGCGCGGCGGCGGAAAACTTCTCCGTAACTGCTCGGTCGGAGCGGGCGTCAGGAGTGCGGTCTCGTCCACGACATGGCGAAGCAGATCGGCACCCCGGTGGCCTTCGCGCTTTTGCGGTACTCCCGCGGCGACCGTCCGACGATGCTGCGGAAGGTCCGGCTGAAGGTCCCCAGGCTGCCGAAGCCGACCGCGAAGCAGATCTCGGTCACGCTGCGGTCGGTCTCGCGCAGCAGGAACATCGCCCGCTCCACCCGGCGGCGCTGGAGGTAGCGGTGCGGCGTCTCGCCGAACGTCGCCCGGAACGTCCGGGTGAAATGCGCCTCGGACACCTGGGCGATGCGGGCCAGCGCGGGCACGTCCAGCGGCTCCGCGTAGGCCCGGTCCATGGCGTCACGCGCCCGCAGCATGCGGCGGTTGGAGTCCTCGGTGGCACGGCTCACCGCCCCATCACAGCAGATCCGGTGGGGCGGGAGGGGAGCCGGGCCGGGCCCGCGTCCCGCGCTCCGGTCAACAGCCGCCGGGCGGGCGGCCGTTGACCGGAGGGGGGCGGTTAGATGATCGGGGGGCGTCCCAGTCGCGTCATGCGCCACACCGTGCGCCAGCGCATCGGCCGCCGCCGGCCGCACGGGGTCCGGACCCCCTCGGCGAAGCCCGCGGCCCAGGCCCGCATGCCCGCCGCCGAGCGGCTGCGGACGGCCGTCAGTGCCGCCCACACGCCGAGGTAGACGGGCACCAGGACGGCCGGCAGATGGCGCTTCGCCAGCCAGACGCGGTTCCGGGCGACCATCCGGTGGTAGACCGCGTGCCGGGTCGGCGAGGTGTACGGGTGCTGGAGCACGAGCTCCGGCGCATAGCGGATCTGCCAGCCGTCGTCCAGTGCCCGCCAGGCCAGATCGGTCTCCTCGTGGGCGTAGAAGAACTCGTCCGGCCAGCCGCCGACCCGGTCCAGCATCGGGACGGACAGCGCGTGCCCGCCGCCCAGGAACGTGGTGACCAGCCCGCCCTGCGCGGGGTCGCCGACCCGCAGGCGCGGGACGTGGCGGCGCTGGGTGCGGCCCAGCTCGTCGGCGATCCGGAAGCTGACGATCCCCAACTTCGGGTCGTCCGCGTACAGTTCCGCAAGCCGGCTGAAGACGTCCGTGCTGATCAGCAGCCCGTCGTCGTCCAGGTCGACCACCACGTCCAGGTCACCGAGCTTGCGCAGCTCGTCCAGGGCGACGTTCCGGCCACCGGAGACGCCGAGGTTCTCGCTCAGCGAGACGCCCGTGACGCCATCGGGCAGCGGCGGCAGCGGCGAGCCGTTGCCGACGACCACGATGTGCGTCGCGGGGAGGTCCTGCTTCGCCACCGAATCCAGCAGCTCCTGGAGTTCGGCGGGGCGGTTTCCCATGGTCAAGATGGCGACGCCTACGCGCAGCTGACGCACAGATGAACACTCCGTTCTTGGTGGTCTCTTCAGCGATGCTAGCCGCCGCCGCAGGGCGTCGCGCACCACGACGCAGGCCCCGCGACGTTCCGTCCGGGACCCGGCCGGAGCGCCGCTGGACAGTGCGTTTCGCGGTCAGCCCTGCGGGGCGTTGGCGCCGGCGAGGGCGCTCGCCCGGGCGGCGAACGCCAACTCCGGACCGAACCGCTCCTCGTAGCCGTCGGCCAGTGCGTGCAGCGCGGCCGCGCCGTCGCCGTGGTACGACGAGCCGTGCATCACCGCCAGCGTCTTCGGCGCCAGTTGGGCCAGCGAACGCAGGGTCCCCACCGCCGCCGTCAGACAGGACGTCTGGCGGAACATCTCCTCCGCGTCCAGCGCCGGCCCCACCAGGTCGTGATCGGTGACCGGGGGGCCGTTGCCGAGGTGGGTGAACAGGTCGCCGCACAGCAGCGTCCCGGTGGTCTCCTCGAACAGCACCCGCGCCTCCCAATTGTGCGGCACATGCGGGGTGTTGAGGTGCAGCACCCGGCGCCGGAGCACCTCCTTGCCGCCCAGGTCGAGCGTCTCGCCGTGCGCCATCGGGTGCGGCGGGCGGTCGGCGAGGTCGTTGAGCGAGATCAGGCACCCCTGGAGGCCGTGCGCCACCTCGGCGCGCGGGGCCGCGGCCAGGAACTCGTTCATCGCCCCGCACTCGTCGGCCTCCACGTGCCCGAACGCCAGCCAGCGCAGCCGGTCCAGCGGCACCACCCGGCTCACGGCCTCCGAGACCGCCGGGAAGAGGTGCCGCATGCCCAGGTGGAAGAGGAGCGGCTGCTCCGCGTCGATGAGGAACTGGTTGAAGGTGAAGCCGGCGGGCGCGGCCACATCGGGGACGTAGGTGGAGATCCGGTAGATCCCGTCGGCGATCTCGTCGACGCGCGTCTCCATAGGCTGACGCCTCCTTCCGGGCGACCCCCCGTCCATCGTAGGGCGGGGCGGTGGAACGGGCCGCCGGGCCGGGAAGCGGGAGGCACGGCGACACGGGGAGTGATGTCGGCCACGGGATGCCTAGGACGGCGTGGTGTGGGCAGGGGAGCGGGACGGTCCGGACTGCGGAGTCCGGACTTCCGGTGTGCGGAATGCGGAATGCGGAATAGCGCACGGGGTGATCCCGTTACGGCAGCGTGACGGGACCAGGCGCAACGGAAGCCCCGGCCGGGGCTTCCGCCGGTGCCCGGGGCGTTCCCCCGGGCGCGGCACGGCGCCGTACGCCGGAACCAAACGAAGAGCAGAGACCAGCGACAGCAAGCAAGGAGCGCGCATGAGCACCGTGGAGCTCACCAAGGAGAACTTCGACGAGATCGTCTCCGGCAACGATTTCGTACTGATCGACTTCTGGGCCGAATGGTGCGGCCCCTGCAAGCAGTTCGGACCGGTCTTCGAGCGGTCGTCGGAGACCCACGGAGACCTGGTGTTCGCCAAGGTCGACACGGAGAAGCAGCCCGAACTCGCCGCCGCCTTCGAGATCCGCTCCATCCCCACCCTGATGATCGTCCGCGAGAACATCGCGGTGTTCGCCCAGCCCGGAGCGCTCCCGGAGGCCGCCCTGGAGGACGTCATCGGTCAGGCCCGCGGCCTCGACATGGACGAGGTCCGCGCGTCGGTCGCCGAGGCCCAGGCGCAGCAGGCGCAGGGCGAGTGAGCGAGCTGCTGCTGGTCCGGCACGGCGAGACCGCGTGGAGCCGCGACGGCCGCCACACCAGCTGGACCGACCTTCCGCTCACCGCGAACGGCGAGGAGCAGGCCCGCGCACTGCGGCCGCTGCTGTCGGGCCGGAAGCTCGCACGGGTCTACGCCAGCCCCATGACACGGGCGCTGCGCACCGCCGAACTGGCCGGGCTGCCCACCCCGCAGGTCCTCGATGACCTGCGGGAATGGGACTACGGCGGGGACGAGGGCGTGACCACCGCCGAGATCCGGCGCGGCAGGCCCGACTGGTACCTCTTCGACGACGGTGTCGCCCCGGGGCCGGCCGATCACCCCGGGGAGTCCCCCGAGGAGGTCGGCGCGCGGGCCGACCGGGTACTGGCGCTGGTCGCGCCCCACCTGGAGGCCGGCGAGGGCGATGTGGCGCTGGTGGCGCACGCGCACTTCCTGCGCGTACTGACCGCCCGCCGCCTGGGGCTGCCGGCCGGGGCGGGCGGCCTGTTCACCTTCGGCACCGGCGCGGTCGGCGTCCTGGGCACCGAACACGGCCGCCCGGCGGTGGTCGCGTGGAACGCCCGCAGTCTGTAGGGGGCTGACGTCTGTAGGGGCTGTTTGCAGACGTCCTCTTGTGGGCGGCCGTGGATGTGGGCGCCTATGTGAGGAGGCTCGTGGGCGCCTTCTTGTGGGCGGTTGTGCGGCTACGGGGCCGGTGGGGCGATGCGGTGGGCCTGCGGCGTTGAGGGGCGAGGCCGCGCGCCTACGGCGCCAACGGGTCGAGGTGCAGCGGCTGGACCTTGCCCTCGATCATGGCGCCCAGCCCCTGCACCGCGCAGGTGCCGGGCTGGTCCGCGATGTGCACCGGCATCGTCGTGGCCTCGTGGATCATCGGCTCCAGCCCCGGGATCAGCGCGCTGCCGCCCGCCAGCATGATGCCGCGTTCGCCCAGGTCGGCGACGAGGTCCGGCGGGCAGCGGCGCAGCACCGCACCGATGCCGTCGAGGATCGCCGTCAGCGGGGTGATGATGGCCCGCCGCACCCGCTCGGTGTCCACGTGCACGGACCGGGCGAGCCCGCTGACCACGTCCCGCCCGTGCACCTCGGTGGAGCTGGGGGCGAGGTCGCCCTCCCGGGACAGCATCAGATGCAGCGGACGCACGGACTGGTTGGGCAGCATCAACTCGTGGTGCAGCCGGAGGTGCTGGACCACCGCGTGGTCGATGGCGTTCCCGCCCACCGGGACGGTCTCGGCTGCCACGATCGAGCCGAGCGAGAGCACCGCGACCTGTGTGGTGCCCGCACCGCACACCACGATCATCGTGGCCTCCGGCTGCTCCACCGGGAGCCCGCAGCCGACCGCCGCGGCGACCAGCGTGTCGACCAGTTCCACCCGGCGGGCCCCCAGCCCGGTCAGGGTCTCCACGGCCGCCCGCTGCGCCAGCGGCTCACTGCCGTACGGCAGACAGACCGCGGCCCGCATGGAGGGGCGCCGCCGCCAGGTCTTGCGCAGCTTGGTGCCGACCAGGTGGCGCAGCAGCCGCTGGGCCATGTCGATGTCCACGACCGTCCCGTTGGAGACCGGCCGGACCACCCGGATGTAGTCGGGGGTGCGGCCGTCCATCAGCTCGGCCTGGGCGCCCACGGCGAGCATCGAGCCGGTGCGGGTGTTCACCGCGGCGGCGGTCGGTTCGTCGACGACCAGCCCCTGGTTCTTGACGTACACCCTGGTCCGGGCGGCGCCGAGGTCGACGGCGGCCGAGCAGCGCCGCAGTTGGGCGAGGCTGATGGTCATGGTGGATTCCTCCCCGATGGGCCGGTGTGGGCGTCCGCGGTGGGCCGTACTGGGCACGAGCGCCCGCACGTGGCGCTCGTGCGCCATCCTCCGGGCCGGTCACCGACCCCGCTCGTTGAGCGCGTCCGCCTGGGGGATGGGGCGGGGGAGGGGTGCCGTCGCGGGGTGCGGAGGTGGGGAGTCGAGCGCCGTGAGCGGGGGGAGTGCCAGGGCTCGGCGGTGTTGGTGACTTTCCGTCAGGTCTGGTGTGGTGCCGGCTCCGTCGCGCCGGTCCCGGTCTCCTCGGTCCCGTCGCCCCGGCGCTGGTAGAGGCCCCAGGTGAACTCCGCGACGACGTGCTGCGGGGCGCCGTCCGGGTCGGGGGCGGTGCAGGCCAGGCGCCAGCGGGTCGGGGCGCTGCCCTCCAGCGGGCGGGCCGGGGCGAAGGCGCGGGCGACCTCGTCGACGGTGCAGGACCACGGGGCGAGGTCCGCGGTCGTACGGAGGTCGGGGGCGGGCGCGCCTGGTGCGCGGACCAGCCAGGCGTTCCAGACGCCGCCCCCGGGGGCGGTGAGGACCTCGAACCGCAGGTCCGGCCAGAGCGGGACCGGCCAGGCGAGCGCCTCGCAGGTCAGGTCGCCGATGCGGCGGGTGGTCACGGTCCCGGGCGTGCCGAGCAGCGCCCGGTACGGCTGGACGCCGGCGCGCGCCCGGGGGCTGTGCATCCGGGCCTGCCAGCGGCGGTTGGCTTCGCGCATCTGCGCGCGGGAGACCCCGAGTTGGCGGAGGGCGTCCTCGACGAGGGCCGGCTGGTGGTCGGCCATGCGGCGCAGCAGTACGAGTTGGAAGGCGAGCGGTCCGGGCAGGTCGGCGGGGGTGCCGGAGCCGCGGGACGGGTCGCGCGAAGGGTCGGGGGACGGGGCGTTGTCAGTGGTGGGGTTCATGATGGACATGGTCGCGAATGGCGGCCGTGGAAGGCGCGGAGGAGGCGGCCGGCGCGGTGCGCGCGGTGCCGGGGCGGGCGCCGTCGGGGAGGAAGAGCACGGAATTGACGTAGCGGCGGTGCGGGGCGAGGGAGCGCCGCAGCAGGCCGTGTTCGGCGACGTGGGAGGTGCGGGACTGATGGGCGGACAGATCGAAGTCGGCCAGCGGCAGCCAGTTGTCGCGGGGCAGGACCCAGCCGCGATATCCGCGGGCCGAGGTCCACTCCAGTACGGGCGCGAGCGGTTGGATGCGGGTCTCCAACTCCACGAAGAGCACCGGGTGTTCGCGCTCGATGGTGCGCGCCGCGCCGCGTAGGGCGGCCAGTTCTCCACCGTCCACGTCGATCTTGATGAGCGTGACGGCGGTGAGGTCCAGCGCGTCCAGGGGGAGGCAGGGCACGTCCAGGGTGACGGAGTGCACGTCTCGGCGTACGAGCGAGGAGACCCCGCGGTCGCCGCGGCCGTCCGGGGGCAGCCAGAGCGTGGCGCAGCCCGTGTGGTCGGTGGCCGCGGCGGATACGACGTCGACGTGGGCGGGGGTGAGCGAGGCCAGTAGCCGGGCCAGGTGGGGGACGGGCTCGACGGTGACGACGCGGTCCGCGCGCCGTGCCAGGTGCCGGGTCCACGGGCCGTACCACCCTCCGACGTCCACGGCCGTGCCGCCCGCGGGGCAGAAGTCGGCCAGCCGCCCCAGCTCCGGTTCGAACCGCGGGTAGAGCCCGGCCGCCAGTGCTGACACCAGTCGCCCCGGCAGCCGGCGCCCCACCCGCGCCGCAAGCGTCACGATCCCGCCCTCGGTCCGAGCCCGGGGCCGGCTGCCGAGGGGGCGTCAGTCGCCCTCCGACGTTTTTCGACTTCGCCTGCCACGCGCTCGTGTTCCGCGTCCGAGACCTGTTCCCCGGAGGACGGCAGCAGCTGCGGAATCCCGTCGAGGATCGGATAGCGCCGACGCAGCCGCGGGTTGTAGAGCGCCACCTCGTCGGGCAGCAGCGTCAGCGGCCCCTTGTCGATCGGGCACGCGAGGATCTTCAGCAGCGGGTCGTCGGCCTTCATGACGCGTTCCTCCGTCCGTCCGCGCCGCGCTCGACGGCGCCGGGTTCAACCGCGTGATTCCTCCGTGCCGACCTCGACCTCAATCTCGACCTCAACCTCGACCTCAATCTCGAACTCGGCCTCGACGTTGACCTCTGCCTCGAACTTGCCACTGGTTGCTCCCTTCCTGGCGCGGTGCTCGGTGCGGGATGGGGTGGTGCGCGATGGGTGGTGCGCGCCGTCCGTGGGGCGCGTTGGGTGCGCCGCGTACGTCGTGTGCGGCACGTGCTCATGCGGGTTTCTCGTGTGCCATCTCTCCCGGCCGCCGACTTCTCGGTCGTCGTGGCTTCCTGTCGTCGGCCCAATGTGCTTGGTCCGGTGGTTGGTTGGCGCGTCGGGAAGTGTGAGGGGAAGTGTGTTGGGTGGTCGGGGGTCTTGAGCGTCTTGACGGACCTGACCGGCTTGGTTGCCTTGGCTGCCTTGGAGTGGGCGTTGGTGCGGGCGCGTCGTGGTGAGGCTGGTGGTGGGCCTGCGGGGGTGGCTCATGGCGGGGCAGCAGGAGGAGGACGGTCAGGGCCACGGCTGTGCCGCCCAGGCGCAGGGCTAGGCGGAGGGGGTCGCCGGGCAGTGGTTCGCCGAAGGCGACGGTGCCGAAGGCGACGGTGAAGACGCAGCTCACCGTGGTGCAGACGGGGACGATCACGGAGGCCCGGCAGCGTTGGAGGGCGGTCTGCGACAGGACCAGGCCGGTGGCCCCGGTGAAGAGGAGGAGGTAGGGGTAGGGCGAGTGGAGGAGCGCCGGCGCGGTGGCCGGGAGGTCGTGGAGGTTGACCAGGCCGGAGGCGCCTTTGATCGCCAACGAGCTGACGCCGTAGAGGAGTCCGACGGCCACCCCGTAGGAGACGCCGGCGGTGGGGAGGCGGTGGCGGCGTCGGGCGCGCAGCTCCGCCGAGCGGTACAGCAGGAGGCCCGCGGCCAGCGACGGTATGGCGATCGTGAGCAGGATCGCGGGCGGTGCGGTGCGGGCGACGGTCTGGGCATCGGTGTCCCGGAGGGAGGCGACGACCAGTACGAGTGCCACCAGGATCGCCGCTGTGCCCCGTCGTTCCCGGCCGCTGGTGCGCTCGCCCAGGAGCACCGAGGACAGGAGCAGGAGCAGGACCAGGCCCGAGATGAAGATGCCCTGGGCGGCGGCTATCGGGAGGGTGCGGTACACGGCGAGTTGGGCGGCGAAGCCCGCGGCCAGGGCGAGTGAGCCGCCGAGCCACAGGGGGCTGCTCAGGAGGTGGCGTATGAGCCCGGCGGGCCGGCGGGTGCTGAGTGCGGGGAGTGCGGCGAGGGCGCGTTTCTCCAGCACGAAGCCGGTGCTGTAGAGGACGTTGGCGAGCAGCGCGGACGCCACGCCCCACCAGAGCATGGGCCTACCTCCTTCCCTTCTTCTGGGGTGGTGTGGCGAGGTGGGGGCGGGGTTGGTGTGACGGAGTGGGGCGGGCGTGGGCCAGGAGGATGGAGGAGAGGGAGGGGGCGTGGCAGGCGGCGCGGTCGAGGGGGCGAAGGGGGCGGGGGACGTCGTGGTAGGGGGCGCCGGCGATGCGGATGACGTCGAAGCCGGAGGCGGTGAGGAAGGCGCGGAGGGCGCGGGCGGTGTAGAGGCGCAGGTGGCCGACGACCTGGGTGCCCGGGCGGCCGTGGATGGCGCGCAGGCTGACTTCGGAGAAGACGGGTTGGACGCCCGCGAGCAGGAGGCCGCGGTTGTACCAGGCGGCGAGGTTCGGGGTGGAGAGCAGCAGGTGGCCGCCGGGGCGGAGGACGCGGCGGAGTTCGTCCAGGGCGGCGTCCGGGTCGACGAGGTGCTCGATGACCTCGCTGAAGAGGACGGCGTCGGCGGAACCGGTGGCGAACGGCAGGCCGTCGTCGGTGAGTTGGCCGCGTACGACGTGGTCGATGCGGGGCGCGGCGCGGCGGAGGGCGTCCTGGGACCAGTCGACGCCGATGACGCGGTGGCCCGCGAGGGCGTCCGCGGCGGTGGCGGCGGCGGTGCCGTCCCCGCAGCCGATGTCCAGGACGGTGGCGGGTGGGGCCCCGGCGCGTACGGGGCCGAGGGCGCGCGCCAGGAGGCGGGCCTGGCGTCGGCTGCGGGCGTGGCCGGAGGCGACGGGCACCGCGGGGTTCTCGTAGAAGTTCTGCAGGGCGGTCATGGGGTGTCTCCTGCGGCCGGGGGGTCGGCTCCTTCGGGTGGCGGCCAGGCGGTGGCGGCGAGGGAGGAGCGGAAGAGGGCGAGCAGGCGGGCGGCGGCCGCGTCGTCGAGGAGGGTGCGGGACCAGCGGAGGGCGAGGTGGATGCGGTCGCCGTCGCTGGTGGCGGCGGTGGTGACGCTCAGCCCGCGGGGCATCCGGGCCGGTGCGGAGAACCACACCGCGGTCGCCCGGCCGGCCGCGGGGCCGAAGTCCAGGGGGTAGGGGATGCGCCCGATGTTGGAGAGGAGCGTGGTGGGCGTCCAGGGTGCGGCGAGGGTGCGCAGGGCGCGGGTGAGGGCGCGGCGCGGGCCGATGGGGAGGGGGAGGGTGGTCAGTAGGGAGGCGGGCCAGGCGAGTTGGGGGCCGGGAGCGGATTTCAGGGCTTGGGTGTGGGTGGCGGTGTGGTGGAGGAGGCGGGAGACCGTCTGGGCGCCAGGAGTGGTGGGTGCTGTGGTGGGTGGGAAGTGGACCGGGGTCAGGCGGGTGCCGTTGCCGATGGGCATCTGGGGGCCTCGTGGCCGGTCGTCGATGGGCATGGTGATGACGACGGGGGCGGTGGGGCGGTTGTGCAGCGCGTTCCAGCGGGTGGTCATCAGGTAGGTGGCGACGAGGAGTTGGTCGTTGACGGTGTACGGGGGGCGGGTGCCGGTGGGGTGTGGGGGACGGGTGGGGACCGGGAGGTCGGTGAGGAGCACGCCGTTGCCCTTGGCTGTGCGGCTGCCGTTGCCGTTGCCGCTGGCCGTGCTCGTGTCCTGTTGGGGCTGTTCTGAGGAGGGCCCGGTGGTGTGTTGGTGGGGGAGCGGGCGGGTGGGGGCGATGCGGGCCGGGCGGGCGAGGGGGAGGTGGTTGGTGCGGTCGGGGTGGCTGACGTGGTGAGGGGTGGGGGGCGTCGGTGTGGTGGTGGGTGTGGGCGGTGGGGGCGGAGAGGCGTGGGTGCCGCCGTACAGTTCGGCGGCGGTGGCCAGGATGCGGAGGCCGGCGGGGCCGTCGAGCGCGGTGTGGTGGATGGTGAGCAGGAGCACCGTGCCGCGGGGCGGGGACTCGTGCCGGCCGTCCCGGGGGGCATGCGGGGGGTCGATGACCTCCAGGCGCAGCGGTGGTGAGGCGTCCAGGGGAGGGCAGTCGGTGAGCGCCCGGACCCGGGCGCGGGCGAGTGCGTCGGGGCCCGGGGGCGGGAAGACGACCGGGTCCACGTCGGGGGCGGGGGTGAGCTGCCAGGTGTACTGGCGGTGCCACCAGCGGACCGGCACCTGGCGCATCAGGACGCGGGGGTGGCGGGCGAGCGCCTGGTGGAACGCGGTGCGCAGGCGTTCGTGGTCGAGCCGGCCGGGGAGGTGCACTTCCACGTGGACGGTCTCGGGTTCGTCGTCCTCCAGGCAGTGGCGGGAGATCTCGTCCACAAGGGGGAAGGGGATGCGGGGACTCGTGGTGCAGGTGCGGGGGAGGGGCCGCTGCCTGCTCGCGGCGGGGGCGTCCCGTCCGTCTGGTGAGAGCTCACCTGATGGGCGCCCGTCCGGTGAACGCCCTTCTGGAGACGGCCGTTTCGGAGGGATCGGTTCTGGGGGGAGCCCGTCGGGTGAGCGGGAATCCCCTCCCTCAGATGGGTCGTGTCGGGCCGGTTGCAGGGCGGTCATCGGGGGGCGTCCTCCCCAGGGGCGGACGGCCGGAGCGCGCCGGGGGAGCCGGGGCCCGTGCCTGCGGAACCGGACTGAGCGGCCCCGAACCCGGTCCCGGAACCGCCCCCGGCACCCGATCCCGTCGCGGTCGCCCCCGTCCCGGTCGCCCCGGTCCCCGTATCCCCGTTCTGCCCCCGGTCGCGACGTGGGAGCGGCGGGGGCCCGGACGGCGGACGGGCCGGAGGCACGGCACCGAAGCCGGACGGACCGTCATCGGACGAAGCGCCCCCAGCCGAACCGGCACCAGGCGAAGCACCCCCGGACGGACCCCCGGACACCCCCTGGGGCGAACCACCAGGCGAACCGCCCTCAGACGATCCGCCACCAGCCGAACCACCCCCCGGTGTCGGCACCGTGACGACGGCGGCGGTGAGGCCCAGGAGGGCCAGAGCCTGGGCGGGGCCGCTGAACGCGCCGGCGTGGTCGCCGAGCGGGCGGCCCGCGCCCAGCGCCGCGATGATGCCGGCCGCGAGCGTCGCGGTGCCGGCCAGCGGCACCAGCGCCCGGGGCCGCAGGCGCGCCACCAGCGCCAGGGGCGCGACGATCAGCGCGTACGGGCCGGCGGCCAGGGCGACCACCGCGGTGAGGGCGAGCGTGCCCAGGACCCAGGACGGGGCGGGCGGTTGCCGTGGTGCGGGCGGTGGGGTGCGCGGGGTGCGCGGGGTGCGGCGGATCAGGGCGGAGGCCAGGAGCAGGACGATGCCCAGGACGCCGCCGATGAGGCCCAGGTGGTAGAAGGTGGCCGGGGCGTAGGTGAGGTGGACGGTGCCGGCGGCGCCGGCCGGGACGAGGAACGCCTGCTGCCAGCCGTCCACGCGGAGCGGGACGAGTTCCTCGCCGTCGAGGGTGGCGTGCCAGCCGTCGTTGGCGTTCTCGTGGAGCTGGAGATAGGCGGTCGGGCCGGCGCCGACGGCGACGGTGCGGTGGTCGCCCGACCAGTCCTCGACGGTGGTGGTCCGGGCCGGGGCAGGGGCGGCGGCGGAGGGCGTCGCCCCGTCCGTAGCGCCCGCTCCGGCGGCCCCTGAGGACCCTGCCGCCTCGTCGGTCCCCGCGGTCGCGGCCCCCGTCCCCCGTCGCAGCGTCACGTCCGTGAGCGCCAACGGGCCCTGGTCGCCGGCCTCCACGCGGTGTTGGCCGGCGCGCAGCAGCAGTCCCCCGTGGGTGACGGCGGGGTCGCAGGGGCGGACGGTGACGGGGCGGCGGTCGGTGAGGTCGCGGACGCGGCCGCCGGCCTCGGTCGCGTAGAGGATGCCGTCGACGGCGAGCGGCGGGCCCTGGCCGCAGGGGAGGGAGAAGCGCTTGTCGGGGGCCGGGGGCGGGGTGCGGTAGGAGTCGAGGGCGGGGAGGTAGATCTCGCTGAGGCCGACCGGGAGTTGGAGGGCCTGGTCGGCGACCGGGTTGCTGAGGGTCAGCTCCTTGACCTTGCTGATGGTGATGTCGAGGCGGTCGGTGGTGATCGGGTCGAAGCGGGCCAGTCCGTTCTCGTCGACGCCCGCGGTGGCCGCCCCGTAGGGGGAGTTGATCTGGATCTGCTCGGGGCGGGTGGAGATGCCGCCGGCGGCGGCCAGCACCATCCGGTCGATCGTCTTCTTGCCGGGCCAGCGCAGGTGGACGGTGGGTCTGTCACCGGCGATCCAGGCCGTCGTCAGATCGCCGTCGACGAGGTTGCGGGGGCTGAGGGACTGGCCGAAGCCGAAGCTGGTGGAGTCGGCGGTGGCGGTGATGCGGTCCTTCTGCTCGGGGGCGACCCGGTCCAGCAGCCGGTCGAGCGCCGGGCCGGGGACGGCCAGCGCGGTGCCGGAGACGGCGTACGGGGCGGTGCGGCCGGTGTCGAACCGGCGGTGCAGGCCGACCTCGGCGGAGGCCGGGGAGAGGCCGCCGGGGTCGCTGCCCCGGTGGAGGGAGATGACCTGGGAGGGGGCGGTGGACGCGGTGGCGTCGGTGGGGAGCCGGAGCAGCCGGGTCACCTGGACGCCGGGGACGGAGATCTCGGTGAAGCCGGCGCCGGAGAGGCCGGCGCGCGGGGTCTGCGTGCCGAGGATGGTGAGTTGGAGCCATGTGGCCTTGCCGGGCGGGGCCTTGACCTGCTGGCGGGAGCCGTCGGGCCGCAGCGGGCTGTCGGCGCTGCCGCGGTCGGTCTGGATGCGGACGGAGGTGGGGGCGGCGCGCAGCCCGTCGCCGCGCAGCGGGGTGACGGAGAGGCTGGCAGGGATGGTGGTGGGGGTGGTGAAGGCGATGCGGATCCACTGGCCGACGGGGTTGCCGGCGCTGCCCTCCGCCCAGGCGGTGTCGGGGTTGCCGTCGAAGGCGTTGACCGGGTCGTACTGCGGCAGGTAGAAGAGCCAGTTGCCGCTGGAGGAGGCGGTGACCGAGGCGGCGCCGCGGAGGGCGGCGGTGGTCTGGTGGGCGGTGCCGGAGGTGGGGAGGATCTGCCGGGGCGGCCGGCCGGGGTCCTGGACGCTGCCCGGCGGGTTGGTCTCGTCGGGGGTGTAGGTGTACGAGGTGTTGCTGTTCACCAGGCCGAAGCGGGTGTCGGCGCGGCGCAGCCCGTCGGCGGTCAGTTGCAGCGGCGGGGTGGCGACGCCGGGGTGGCGGTCGCCGGTGAGGACGGTGGCGCGGTTGCGCAGCGCGGGGTCGGCGGAGAGCTGGAGGAGGGCTTCCGGGCCGCCGCTGAGCTGGGCGGTGTCCGCGGCGGCGGGGGCGGTGACGGGGCCGGGTTCGGCGATGCCCTGCGGCCGGTAGATCTCCACGGAGCGCCGGCGCGGGTAGAGGCCCTGGATCTGGACGGGGGTCTCGGCGGGGATGCGTCCGGCGGTGGTGAGCGGGCCGAACGCGGCGACCTTGCGGTAGCCGGACGCCTCCAGGGTGCGTTCGACGGTCTGCGGGGGGACGTAGCCGATCTGGTCGGGGTCGAGGTCGTTGCGGACGACGACGTCGTGGACGCCGGCCCGGTGCAGGTAGTCGCGCAGGCCGGGGACCTCGGCCCCGGTGAGCAGGGCCCCTTCCACGGCGTCCAGGGCGCGGCGGGAGCCGGGCGTCCCGAAGGGCACGAAGTCGCGCTGCGCCCAAGGGGATCGGGCGAGTACGTCCAGGGGGTCGTCGATGGGGGAGCCCCAGGTGAAGAGGCCGTGCGCGGTGGCGGGGACGACCAGGGAGCGGCTGCCGTGGGTGTGGTCCTTGAGCCAGCCGGCGGTCTGCTTCCAGTAGGCCGGGAGCCGCCCGAACGCGCCCGGTTGGAGGATGGTGCCGCCCAGGTAGGGCAGGGCCAGCGCGGGCAGCACGAGCAGCGTGGCCACGGCGGTGGGCAGCCGGTGGACGGGCAGGCGGGTGGCGCGCCGCCCGGTTCCCTTCCACCGGAGGGAGCCCAGCAGGTGGGCCAGGCCCAGGGCGAGCGCCAGGCCGAGGCCCGGGGTGAACTTGTAGATGTTGCGGAACGGGCGCAGCCAGCCGTTCAGCCAGTCCTGCCAGGCGGCGTGCAGGGGGCCGCCGAGGGTGCCGCCGTAGCCGGCCAGCGCGATCAGCGCGACGGTCAGCACGGTCAGCAGCAGCCAGCGCCGTTCGGGCTGGTCGCGGCGGGCCAGGCCGGCCAGTCCCAGGGCGGCGGCGAGGGCCGAGCCGAGCACCGCGACGGCGTTGCCGGTCATGGTCTGGCCGGCCGGCAGCCAGGGCGTGCCGAAGTCGAGGTAGCCGACCCAGTTGCCGGCGCCGCGCAGCAGTTCGGTGGCGGACATGGTGGCGGTGGTGGTGTCGGCCTGCTCGATATACGGCATGAAGTTCTCGCCGTGCAGGCCCAGGAGGAGCAGCGGCACCGTCCACCAGGCGGTGGCCAGGACGACGCCCGGCAGCCACCAGCCGAGCAGGGCGCGGCGGCGCGCTCCGGTGCGGGACAGCGCGTACAGCAGGACGGGTAACAGGGACGCCAGGGTGGAGGCCGCGTTGACGCCGCCCATGCAGGGGATCAGCAGTGCCGAACGGGTCGCCGCGGTACGGGCGGTGAGCCGCGGGTCGGTGAGCGGCAGCAGGACCCAGGGCAGCAGCGCGCCGGGCAGCGCGGCGGCGGAGGTGGAGCCGACGACGATGGTGAAGGCGGGCCACAGGGCGTAGCAGGCGGCGGCGAGCAGCCGGGTCCGCGGGCTGCCGGCACGGAACCGTTCGGCGAGCCGCAGCGCGCCCCAGAAGGCGCCTGTGACGATCAGCGACATCCACAGCCGCTCGGCGAGCCAGACGGGCAGGCCCACGAGGTGGGTGGCGCCGTAGTACGGGAGGGACGGGAAGGCGTAGCCGATGTACTGGTCGGCGAGGCCGCCGAAGCCGGCCTGGTCGTGCCAGAGTTGCCCGAGTTCGGTGAGGAACCGCCAGGGGGCGGCGGCCACCCCCAGTTTCGTCTCGAACGTCATCTTCCCCGGGGAGGGGATCAGGAAGGCGACCAGGGTGGCGGCCCAGAAGGCCAGCAGCCAGCGCCTGCGCCGGGGTCCGTCGGGCGGTGGGGCGGGGGCGGTGGCCGGGGTGCCGCTGGCGTCGGGCGCTCCGGGGGACGGGGACATCTTCAGCGTCTGGGTCATGGCAACCGCCGGAGGATGAGGAGGAGGTTCCAGGTGGCGATCTCGCGGACGCCGGGCAGGCGGGGGATGGCCTCGGCGAGGAACGGCGCGTAGCGGGAGCGGGCGGTGACCAGCGCGACGTCGTCCCGGGCGCGGACCTGCCGCAGGGTGCGGCCGACGTGCACGGCGAAGAGGTTCTGGCCCAGGGTGTGCTTGGCGGGGCGGCCGGTGCGGCGCTGGTAGCGGCGGCGGGCCCGGTCGGCGCCGAGGTAGTGCCAGGGCGCGGTCTCGTGGCCGCCCCAGGGGGAGAGCCAGTTGGTGAACGCCACGTAGATCAGTCCGCCGGAGCGGGTGACCCGCACCAGTTCGCTGAGGAAGGTCTGCGGATCGGCCACGTGCTCCAGGACGTTGGAGGAGAAGCAGACGTCGGCGGCGCCGTCGGCGAGCGGCAGCAGGTAGCCGTCGGCGAGCACCGCGCCGTCGGGCAGCCGGCCGCGGGCGGTCAGTTCCGCGGTGTCGGGTTCGAAGAGGTAGCCGTGGGCGCCGCGGCGGCGGAACTCCTCGGTGAAGTGGCCGCTGCCGCCGCCGACGTCGGCGACCACCGCGCCGCGCAGCGGGACGTACCGTTCGACCTGGTCGGCGGCGTCCCGGGCGAGCAGCCGGTAGCAGTGCTCGGGGTCGGTCGGTTCGTTCAGGAAGGCGTGGAAGAGGGCGAGGGACCTGCGCAGCGAGGGGTCGCGCACGGGGCGGTCACCGCCCGGCGGGCGGTCGGAGGCAGGCCTCCGCGGCGACCGCCCGGAAGCTCCGGACGGTCCGGCTCCATCTGAAGCGGGCGGCGCGGTCGGCGGCCGCGGCGCCCAGGGTGTGCCGGCGGCGGGCGCTCAGGCCCAGGGTGCACCAGTGGGCGGCGAAGGCGCTCTCGCCGCGGGCCAGCAGCCCGGTGGCGCCGTCCGCGACGGAGTCCCGCAGTCCGGGGATGTCGAAGCCGACGGTGGGGGTGCCCCGCGCGGCGGCCTCCATCACCACCAGGCCCCAGCCCTCGACGAGGGAGGGGTGCAGCAGCAGCCAGGCGGAGCACAGGAGTTGGTGCTTGCGCCGCTCGGAGATCCGGCCGGTGAAGACGACGCCGGGGCCGGCCTGGGCGGCCAGCCGGTCGCGTTCCGGGCCGTCGCCGACGATCACCAGCCGGCCGCCGGTGACCGGGCGGACCCGCTCCCACAGCCGCAGCAGCAGGTCGATCCGCTTGTACTCGACGAGCCGGCCCATGGCCAGGAACAGCGGCTCGGGGTCCTCGGGGAGGAGCGGGCCGGGCTCCTCGACGCCGTTGTGGACGAGCCGGATCCGGTCCGGTGCGACGCCGAGGTCCGCAAGGGCCGCGGCGGTGGAGTCGGAGACCGCGACCATCAGGTTGCCGCGGTGGGTGCCGGCCAGCGCCCAGTGCTCCAGGCGGCGGCCGAGCCGGGCGGCGGGCGCCGGGTAGCGCATCCGCCACAGGTCGGTGTGGACGTGGTTGACCAGGCACAGGGTGGGGCCGCGGTGCCAGAGCGGGGCGAGGTAGGGCATGCCGTTGCAGACCTCGACCAGCAGGTCGCAGCCGCCGGTCCGGCGCGCCACCTGGCGGGGGACGCGCAGGAAGTGGCCGGCGTCGCCGCCCGCGGACAGGACGCGGTAGGCGCGGGCGGCGGTGCCTTCCGGACTCCGGGCCTCCCGCCGGTCGTACGGGGCCGGGTGCGGGTCCGGTGCGCCGGCCCCGGGAGAGGCCGGGCTCTTGGGGGAGGTGGGGCTCCCGGGGGAGGCGGGTCCGCCGCACAGCAGGGTGACCTGGTGCCCGTGCGCGGCGAGCCCGTCGGCGATCCGGTCCACCAGCAGCTCGGAGCCGCCGGCGGCCGGATTGCCCAGGTCGCGGCGGGCCAGGAACACGATCCGGTGGGGACTTCGGGGGGCCTCCGCGGCCGGAGCGGCGGCCGCGGACGGCGTACGGGGCGCCGGCGCCGCGGGCGGAACGGCGGCCGGCGGTGCGGAGGGCGGGACATGCTGCGGCATGTGCGATCCAACTCGTCTCAGGGTGCGGTACCAACGGTGGGGGCGACGTACTGCGTGCTGAGTCGTGCGGGTCGTGCGGGGGTCGGCGGGTGTGGGGGCGGTCGGTGTGGGACGTGTCCCGGGTGGGAGGCGGGGGTCGGATACCGGGGCGTGTTGCGAGTACGAGGGCGTGTTCGTGCGGTGGGGGCGTGTTCCGGTTGGGAGGGACAGTGTTCGCGCCCCTGAGCGCCCCGGCTACTCACCTGGATGACAAAAACCGCTCCGGAAAGGGGCGTTGTTTCGTCACACCGGTGAGAACCGGCCACCGCGCCGCCCGCCGCGGGCCACCAGCACCCCGCCGGCCAGCGCCAGCGCCCCGCCGCCCGCCGCGGCCACCACCGGCAGGGTCCGTCCGACCAGCGTCAGCTTCCCGCTCTCGGCCCGCGCCAGCGTGACCTGAGCCCGCCGGGTGGCGGGGGTGAACGCGAGGTTCCGGGCGCGCAGCAGCACCACCGCGTCCCGCCGCGCGCCGGGCGCCCGCAGCGTCTTGAGCGGCGAGATCGACGCGTCGACGATCCGGCCGGTGCGCTCCTCGACGACCAGGCTGATACCGGTGTTGGCGTACCACTCCTCGGCCTGGATCTGCCCCTGTTCGGGCCGGCCGACCAGCCGCCCGGGGACCTGCCGGGTGCCGGTCCGGGTGGCCGGCACGGTCCCGGTGAAGCGGTAGCCGGTGATCCCCGACAGCCGTGTGGTGCCGGCGAAGCGGAGCGGGACGGCCGCGCCGAGGGTGTCGTCCCACCAGCGGTAGGTCCGCTTCGCCACGTCGAAGGGGAACTTGAGGTAGGCGTCCCCGTCGAACCGGCCGGGGCTCTCCCCGCAGCAGTGCACCGGGGCGTTGCTGCGCCGGTCGGTGACCCAGCGGCCGGTGGTCCACTGGAACGCCCGGCGCGGGTCGTTCAGGGGCAGCGTCTGCGGGGTGTCGACCGTCGTGGAGACGTCCCAGACCGCCCGGCCGCTCCGCTCGGCGGCCGCGACGTCGCCGAGCACGTGCCGGGTGACGGTGATCCGCTGCCGTTCCCGGGTGGTCAGCGAGCCGGTGTCGAAGTAGCTGCCGGTGCCGGTGAAGACCGTGGTCACATCGACGTCGACGGGGGTGACCGCGGCCCGCGGGGTCACGTACCAGACCAGCAGCGGGGCCAGCACCAGCAGGAACACGCCGGTGCCCAGGAGGGCCAGGGACCACGGCGAGGCGGTACGGGCGGCGGGGGCCGGCGCGGGACGGCCGGCGGATCCGGGGTGTCCGGCGGGGCCGGGAGGGGTGGAAGGACGCATACGGGCACTCCTGGAAGCGGTTGGGGGAACACGCCCTGGTGCACGTGCGGCGCCGGGATGCGGCGTCATGGGCCGGGAACGTAAGCGAACCCTTGACAGCGCGTCAATGCCCTTCCACACTCGGCAGGCACCGTGACCGATGCGGCGCCGCGCGGTGGGAACGCGGCACCGCCGCCGGTCTTTCGAGCCGTCGGGCCCCAGCGGGCCGCGGGGCCGCCGGGCCGCCCGCCCCGTGGCCGTCCGCGCATCGACGTACTTCTCCAGTGCCGCTCTCCGGTACCGGCTCACGCCGCTCTCCCGGTACCGGCTGCCGACGAAGGGACCGCCGCGCCATGCATCGCACGCTCGCCGCCGCGCTGACCGCACTGGCCGCCGCCGCCCTGGCCGTGGGCGTCGCGCTGGGCATCGTCGCCGCCCTGGAGGCCACGCCCCGGCAACCGAACGTGCCGCTGGTGACCTTCGGCCGGCCCGCCGCGTAAGGGCCGCCGCCGTGGGGAGCGCGGTCCGCTCGGCCTGGCGGGAGGTGCCGTCCTATCAGGTGCACCGGTTCGCCGCCCTCGCCCTGGAGGAGGTCCCCTCGCTGGCACACGAGATCTTCCGGGAGATCCGCCGCGAGTACCCCCAACTCCCCCTGATACCCGACGAGTCGGGCGAGCCCCGGGCCCTGGTCGGCATCCGCCAGTCCCTGGAGCACTTCGTCGCCCACCTCACCACCGGGATGGACCGGCCGCACGTCCACCCCCGGGTCTTCCAGGAGTTCGGCCGCGGCGAGGTCCTCCAGGGCCGCAGCCTGGACGCCCTCCAGGCGATCTACCGGCTGGGGGTGCGGATGGCCTGGCGGCGACTGGCGGAGATCGGCCAGGAGGTCGCCATCCCCGCCCCCGCGATGTACGAACTGGCCGAGTCCGGCTTCGAGTACCTCGACGGGCTGGTCGCCGAGTCCGTCCGCGGCTACGCGGAGACCGCCGCCCGCCAGGCCGGCGAACGGCTCCGGATGCAACGCCGCCTGATGGACCAGCTGTTCGCCGAAGGGGACCCGGCGCCCCGGGGCACCCGGCGCCGGCACCGCGAGGGCGCGGGACGCACCCGCTCGGCCGCCGGCGATCCGCTCCCGGCCGCGCCCGCCTCGGACGAGCCCCCGGGCCCTGCCGACCCCGAGCCCCCCGATCCCCAACTCGCCGAACGGGCCCGGCTGATCGGCTGGCCGCTGCCCGAACGGGTCGCGGTGGCGGTGCTGTTACGCCCGGACCGGGAGGCCGTGGCGCCCGCGGTGGCCGACGGGATCCTGCTGGACATGGAGTGCGAACGGCCCCGGCTGGTGGTGCCGGACCCCGAAGCCCCGGGCCGCCGGGAGCTGCTGGCCCGCGCCGCGGCCGGCTGGTCCGGCGCCATCGGGCCGGCCGTAGCGCTGCTGGACGCCGGCAAGTCGCTGCGCTGGGCGGCCGCCGCCGTCGACCTGATGGAGCGCGGACTGCTGCCCGCAGGCGAACTCCTCCAGTGCACCGAGCACACCGAGGCACTGGTCCTGCTCCCGCCCGGTGAACTCATCGACGACCTCACCCGCCGCCGGCTCGCCCCGCTGGCGCACTGCGGCCCGGCCCACGGCCGGCGGCTCGCCGAGACCCTGCTCGCCTGGTTGGAGACCCGCGGCGGCGCCCCGGAGATCGCCCTCCGCCTCGGCGTCCACCCGCAGACCGTCCGCTACCGCCTCCGCCAGATCCGCGAACTGTGGGGCGAGGAGGTCGACGACCCGGACCGCCGCTTCGAACTGGAACTGGTCCTACGGGCCCGGCGCCTGCGCGGCGAACTCGGTGCGGACCGGCCCCCTGGGGCGCTGCGGACCCACGCCGGCCCAAGGGGCAGGTCCTAGACCCGCCCGCCCCGTTCCCGCCCCTCCACCAGCACCGCCATCCCGTCCAGCAGCCGCGCCAGCCCGAACTCGAAGACGGTGTCCAGGGTGACCGCGTCGAGTGCGAGCCCGTCCACCCCCGCGTACATGGGATACGCGCCGGAGCCCAGGATGCGTTCGTAGGCCGGCTCCATGGACGCCATCCACTGGCCCCGGTCCATCCCCGTCTGCTGCTCGGCCTCCCTGTCGTCCTCGAAGCCGGAGGCGGCGGCCCGCACGTGGTTCAGCAGCGTCACCGCCATGTGCAGCAGCGTCAGCGGATCCATCCCCTCGACCCGCGCCACGGTCCACTCGATGAGCGCCATCGCCCGCGGCATCGGCTGCGGCCGGCTGATCGACAGGTACTGGGCGAGCCAGGGGTGCCGCTTGTAGACCGCCCACTGGAGCCGCGCGCCCGCCTCCATCCGGGCCCGCCAGTCGGCCGGCGCCGGTTCCGGCAGCCGCACCTCGGCGAACGTGGCGTCCGCCATCAGCATCACCAGCTCGTCCTTGCCGGCGAGATGGCGGTAGAGCGCCATCGAGGAGACCCCGAACTCGGCCGCCACCCGGCGCATCGACAGCGCCCCGAGCCCCTCCGCGTCCGCGACCCGGATGCCGGCCCGGACGATCCGCTCGCGGCTCAGCCCGCCGTCCGCCTCCCGCGTCCGCCGCTCCTTCGCCGCGCCCCCTTCGCCGCCCGGGAGCGGACGTGGCGAGGTGTCAGGAGCCGCTTCGGGGACGGCCGGTTCGGCGACCACTGTCCCCACTCCCGGCACCACCCGGACGACGCCCTCCTGGCGCAGCGCGGCGAGGACCTTGGTGGCGGTCGCCATCGCCACCCCCCACTCCTGGGTGATCCGCCGGGTCGACGGCACCCGGTCGCCCGGGGCCAGCTCACCGGCGTCGACACGGGCCCGGATCTCGTCCGCGATCCGGCGGTAGGGCGGTGGTGCGGACGGGGTCACGCGGCGTCCTCCGTACTAGTGCGCCAAGCGCATCCTTCGGCGTTCTGGGCGCGGTGGAGCCTAGCAGCGGCCCTTCTGCCGCCCCGTCGCGGCACGTCCTTCCCCGTTGGTGCACTAGTGTGATGCACTCCTAACTCCCTTTTCCCGCAAGGAGTTTGTGGCGTATACCGCGGGTGCTTACGCTGTCCGCCATGACGTTTACCGCGTATACCGCAAAGGCGCCCGAGGGGCCGGCCCCGGCGGCGGGCCGCCGGGAGTGGACCGCCCTGGCCGTCCTCCTGCTGCCCTGTCTCCTGGTCTCGATGGATGTCTCGGTGCTCTACTTCGCCGTGCCGTTCCTGACCGCCCAACTGGAGCCCAGCGCCGTCCAGCAGCTCTGGATCCTCGATGTCTACGGGTTCGTCCTGGCCGGCCTGCTGATCACCATGGGCGCGCTCGGCGACCGCATCGGCCGCCGCCGGCTGCTGCTGTCCGGCGCTGTCCTCTTCGGCCTGGCCTCCTGCCTCGCCGCGTATGCGCAGAGCCCCGAGATGCTCATCGCCGCCCGGGCGTTGCTCGGCGTCGGCGGCGCCACGCTGATGCCCTCCACCCTCGCCCTGATCCGCAACCTCTTCCCCGACGACCGGCAGCGCGGCAAGGCCATCGCCCTGTGGTCGGCGGCGGTGACCGGTGGCATCGCCCTCGGCCCGGTGCTCAGCGGCGCGTTGCTGGAGCACTTCTGGTGGGGCTCGGTCTTCCTGGTCAACACCCCGGCGATGGCGCTGCTGCTGGTCTGCGGCCCGCTGCTGCTCCCGGAGTTCAGGAACCCGGCGGCCGGCCGTTTCGACCTCCTGGGGGCGCTGCTCTCACTGGCGGCGATGCTGCCCGCCGTCTACGGGATCAAGGAGATCGCCCGGAACGGCCTCTCCGCGCTGCCGGCCGCCGCCCTGGTCACCGGCCTGCTGGCGGCCGCGGCCTTCGTCCTGCGGCAGCGCACCGCCCGCCACCCCATGCTCGACCTGGAGCTCTTCCGGCACCGTGGGTTCAGCGGCTCGGTGCTGGCGAACATGCTGGCGATGTTCACGGTCGTCGGCTGCGCGGTGTTCCTGACCCAGTACCTCCAGACCGTACGGGGCATGAGCCCGCTGCGGGCCGCGCTGTGGCACATGGTGCCGAGCCTCGCCGTCGGCGGGATCGCGCCGCTGTCCGCCGCGCTCGCCCGGCGCCTGGACCGCGCCTACCTCGTCGCCGCCGGCTTCGCCCTGGGGGCCGTCGGCTTCCTCTGGCTGTCCTGGTTGGAGCCGTCCTCGCCGCTGTGGTTCGTGCTGGGCGGCGCCGCGGTCTACGCCTGCGGGCTGGTGGCGGTGATGGCGCTCGGCAACGAACTGGCCCTCGGCGCCGCCCCGCCCGAGCGCGCCGGTTCCGCCTCGGCCCTCCTGGAGTCGGGCACCGAACTGGGCGGCGCCCTGGGGATGGCGATCCTCGGCACCATAGGGAGCGCGGCCTACCGCACCGACATCCGGGCCGCACTGCCCGCCGGCCTCCCGGCGCGGGCCGCCGACGCGGCGCAGGAGACCCTGTCCGGCGCGCTCGCGGTCGCCACCCGGCTTCCGGGCCGCGTCGGCCACGCCCTGACGGCCGCCGCCCGGGACGCCTTCACCCACGGGCTGCACGCCGCCGTCCTGTGCGCCGCGGGCGTGATGGCCGCGGCCGCGGTCCTGGCGCTGGTGCTGCTGCGCGGCATACGGCCGACGGCGGCCGCGGGGGAGGACGCGGGCGGCGCACCCAAAGTCGCCGCTCCCGCCCTCCCCAACTGACCTCAGCTGAAGTCGAATTCGCCGGTGCGGGTCCGCTTCAGCTCGAAGAACCGGTCGTAGCCGGCGAGCAGCCGGGCGCCGTCGAAGACCCGCACCGCGTCCTCGCCCCGGGGGATCGCCATCAGGACCGGGCCGAAGAACGCCACCCCGTCGATGTGGAGCGTGGGCGTGCCGACGTCCTCGCCGACCGGGTCCATGCCCTCGTGGTGGCTCTTGCGCAGCGCGTCGTCGTAGCTGTCCTGCCCCGCGGCGCGGGCCAGCTCCGCGGGCAGCCCGACCTCGGCGAGCGCCTCCTCGATGACGGCCGCGGTGTCCTCCCGGCCCTCGTTGTGGATCCGGGTGCCGAGCGCGGTGTAGAGCGCGCGCAGCACCTCCTCCCCGTGCTCCTGGGCGGCCGCGGTGCACACCCGGACGGGGCCCCAGCCGGCGTCCAGCAGCTCGCGGTACTTCTCGGGGAGGTCCTCGCGGCCCTCGTTGAGCACGGACAGGCTCATCACCCGGAACCGCAGGTCGATGTCCCGAAGGCGCTCCACCTCCAGGATCCAGCGGGAGGAGATCCAGGCGAACGGGCAGATGGGGTCGAAGTAGAAGTCGACGGAGTGGCGGGTGGGGCTCTGGTGCGTCATGGGACCAGATTAGGGCGCTATCGGCCCGTCGGCCTGGGGCACCCTGCCACGCCGCGCTTGGGCCAATTGCGGCACCGGCCGGCCACCGGGCCGGCGCCCTGGGGGCCTCACGCGCCCGGCCTCGCCCGGCCCGCTCCCGGCTCCGTGGCCGCCTCGGCCTCTTCCTCGTCCATGCCCAGCATCCGCTGGAGCAGCTGCTTGAGCAGGGTGCGCTCGGCGGCCGTCAGCCGGCCGAGCGGCTCCCGGGCGAACTCCAGCGACGTGCGCAGCCGTTCGGCCGTCGCGCGGCCCTCGGCGGTCGGCACGGCCAGCTTGACCCGGCGGTCGGCCGGATCGGGATGGCGCTCCACCAGGCCGCGGGACTCCAGGCGGTCCACGATGCCGGTGACGTTGGACGGCTCGCACTTCAGGCACTGGGCGAGGCGGCGCATCGGCATCGGTTCCATCGCCAGCACGCGCAGCAGCCGGGCCTGGGCCCCGGTGAGGGAGTGCTCGGCCGCGGCGCGCTCGTACTCCTCGTGGTAACGGGCGACGACGGTGCCGATGAGCTCGACCACCTCGACGGTCAGCGGGTCTGGGCGCGGTGTCATGCACACCAGGATAACCAATTGCTTGACAAGCTGAAATATTCAGCCGCATGATTGTTTCACCATCTGAAGCATTTGGAGGATTGCGCTCATGTCCGCACCGCTGCCGACGTCCAGCCGCGCATGGCACCTCGTCGCCCGCCCGCAGGGCTGGCCCACCCCCGACGACTTCGCGCTGCGCGAGGTCGCGCTGCCGGAGCTCGCCGAGGGCCAGATCCTCGTCAGGAATCTCTACTTCTCCGTCGACCCGTACATGCGCGGCCGGATGAACGACGTGAAGTCCTACGTCCCGCCCTTCCAGCTGGACCAGCCGATGGACGGCGGCGCGGTCGGCGAGGTCCTCGCCTCGCGCGCCGAGGGCTTCGCCGTCGGTGACCACGTCCTGCACGGCCTGGGCTGGCGCGAGCACGCCGTCGTCGACGCCGACCGCGCCGCCAAGGCGGACGCCTCGCTCGCCCCGCTCACCGCCTACCTCGGCGTCCTCGGCATGCCGGGCCTGACCGCGTACGCGGGCCTGCTCTCGGTCGCCGAATTCAAGGCGGGCGACACCGTCTTCGTCTCCGGCGCGGCCGGCGCCGTGGGCAGCCAGGTCGGCCAGATCGCCCGGTTCAAGGGCGCCTCGCGCGTGATCGGCTCCGCCGGCTCCGACGAGAAGGTCCGCCTGCTGACCGAGGAGTACGGCTTCGACGCCGCCTTCAACTACAAGAACGGCGACGTCACCGGCCAGCTCAAGGCCGCCGCCCCCGACGGCATCGACGTCTACTTCGACAACGTCGGCGGCGACCACCTCGAAGCCGCCATCAGCGCGCTCAACGTCCATGGCCGCGCGGCCATTTGCGGCATGATCTCGATGTACAACGCCACCGAGCCCAGCTGCGCCCCGCGCAACCTCCCGCTGGTGATCGGCAAGCGCCTCCGCCTGGAGGGGCTGCTGGTCAACGACCACCAGGCGCTCCGGCCGCAGTTCGTCGAGGAGGTCTCCGCCTGGATCCGCTCCGGCGAGCTGAAGTACACCGAGACCAAGGTCTCCGGTGTCGAGAACGGCGTCGAGGCGTTCCTCGGCATGCTCCGCGGCGCCAACACCGGGAAGATGCTGGTGAGTCTGGAGGACTGACGGCGAGTCGGCCGACGCCCTCCTCCGCAGTGTGAGACCGGCCTCCCGCCGCCGCGCCCCCGCCGTTAGGCTCGGCGGCAAGCCGTCGCGACGCGTGGGCGCGAGTCGCGGCGAACCAGCAGGAGGATTCGGTATGTCCATCCAGACTGTCGACGTCGTCTACACCGCCGTCGCCACCGCGGAGAACGGCCGCGACGGCCGCGTCGCCAGCGACGACGGCAAGCTCGACGTCGTCGTCAACCCGCCCGAGGAGCAAGGCGGTAGCGGCGCCGGCACCAACCCCGAGCAGCTCTTCGCCGCCGGCTACAGCGCCTGCTTCCAGGGTGCCCTCAGCGTCGTCGCCCGCCGGGAGAAGGTCGATGTCGCCGGCTCCCGGGTGACCGCCCGGGTCGGCATCGGCAAGACCCCGGACGGCGCCTTCGGCCTTGCGGTCGAGATCGTCGCCTCGATCCCCGGCGTCGACGCCGCCACCGCCGCGGACCTGGTGGGCAAGGCGCACCAGGTGTGCCCGTACTCCCACGCCACCCGAGGCAACATCGAGGTCACGCTGACCGTCGCCTGAGCCGGCGGAGCCGGTCGAGGCGGTCGGGGCGGCTGAGGCGGTCGGCCGAGCCGCCTCCGGCACCGACACCGGCGCCAGGGCCACGAGGGCCGCGCCCCGTTCGGGGGTGCGGCCCTCCGTCGATTCCACACCCCCGACCGCCGCCCTGCCCGCGCCCCCTGTGATGCAGGCAACGTTCGCGAAGTCTTGACGGCCCCGCCATGTAATCGATTTCGTAGCCCTCGCGCAGCAGGCGTAATCGATTACACGACTTCACGACGGCGGGACGGCGACGGTGCCATGGCGAACATCAAGGATGTGGCGGAGCGGGCGGGGGTCTCCGTCGCCACCGTCTCCCGGGTCCTCAACGGCAACAGTCCGGTCGCCGAGACCCGCGAGCGGGTGCTCGCCGCCGTGCGGGACCTGGGCTACCGCCCCAACAACGTCGCCCGCGCCCTGCGTACCGCCCGCACCGGCGCGCTCGGCCTGGTGATCAGCGACCTCACCAACCCGTTCTTCACCGAGCTGGCCGACGCCGTCGAGGACGCCGCTCGCGGCCTCGGCTACAGCCTGGTCATCGGCAACGCCGGCGAACGCCCCGCCCAGCAGGACGACTACATCCGCACCCTGCTCGACCGCCGGATCGACGGCCTGCTGGTCAGCTCGGCCGGCACCGGTTCGGCGATGCTCGGCGAGGTCGTCGCCTCCGGCACCCCGCTGGTCCTGCTGGACCGCGCGGTCCCCGGCATCGACGCCCCCTGCGTGCGCGCCGACGGCCGGGCCGCGCTCACCGACCTCGCCGCCCACCTCGCCGCGCTCGGCCGCCGCCGCCCCGCGATCATCGTCGCGCCGGCCGGCACCCCCACCGGCGAGGAGCGCCTGGCACTCTTCCGCTCGGCCCTGGCCGCACACGGCATCGCCCTGCCCGACGAGCGGGTCGGCGCCGCCCCCGACCTCCAACCGGCCGGCGGCCGTCGGGTGATGAGCGGCTTCCTGGACCTCCCCGAACCGCCGGACGCGGTGCTGGCCACCGACAACCTGATGGCGCTCGGCGCGATGGACGAACTCCGCGCCCGCGGCCTGTGCGTCCCCGACGACATGGCGCTGGTGGTCTACGACGACGTGCCGTGGTTCGCGCACACCGACCCGCCGCTGACCGCCATCGCCCAGCCCACCCGCGAACTCGGCCGGGCCGCCGTCCACACCCTGCTGGAGCGCATCGAGGGGCGCCCCACCGGGTCGGTGCTGCTGCCCGCCCGTCTGGTGCCGCGCCGCTCCTGCGGCGAATCCCCCGCCCACTGACCACACCTGCCCACCCGCCGGAACCGGAACGGTCCCGGCCGGCCAGAACCGCCCGCACCACCGGGCCCGTACGCATGCCGACCGGCCGCCGGGTAAGCCACCGGAGAACCGGCCCGCCGGGCAATCCGACCGAGGAAACCGACCGAGGAAGAGAGGGGCAGCGCATGACCGGCGTCAACGACGACGTACCGGACGGCCGCGAACTGCTGCGCGTCGAGGGGGTGACCAAGGCGTTCCCCGGCGTCCGCGCGCTGGACGGCGTCGACATGAGCCTGCGCGCCGGCGAGGTGCACGTCCTGCTCGGCGAGAACGGGGCGGGCAAGAGCACCCTGATCAAGATGCTCTCCGGCGCCCACCGCCCGGACAGCGGCCGCATCCTCGTCCACCCGGGCACCGGCGGCGCGTCCGACGGGCTCCGCGAGGTGCAGATCCGCTCCGCCCAGGACGCCGAACGGCTCGGCATCGCCACCATCTACCAGGAGTTCAACCTCGTCCCCGGGCTGACCGTCGCCGAGAACATCTTCCTCGGCCGCCAGCCCCGCACCGCGCTCGGCCTGGTCGACAGGAAGACCATGCGGGCCCGCGCCGCCGAACTGCTGCGCCGGGTGCGCCTGGACGTCTCCCCGAACACCCCGGTCGCCGAACTCGGCATCGCCCGGCTCCAGATGGTGGAGATCGCCAAGGCGCTCAGCCTGGACGCCCGCATCCTGATCATGGACGAGCCGACCGCGGTGCTCACCTCCGAGGAGGTGGAGACGCTCTTCGGCATCGTCCGCGAACTGCGCGACGCCGGCGTCGGCATCATCTTCATCACCCACCACCTCGAAGAGATCGGCGCCCTCGGCGACCGGGTCACCGTGCTGCGCGACGGCCGCTCCGTCGACGAGGTGCCCGCCGGCACCGGCGAGGACGAACTGATCCGGCTGATGGTCGGCCGGGACATCGCCGAGCAGTACCCGCGACGCCGCCCCGACGAACCGGGGGCGCCGCTGCTGCGGGTCCGCGGGCTGACCCGGCACGGTGCCAGGGGCAGCGGCGGCGGCCCGGCCCGGCCGGTCTTCGAGGGCGTCGACTTCGAGGTCCGGGCCGGCGAGGTGGTCGGGCTGGCCGGACTGGTCGGCGCCGGCCGCACCGAGGTCGCCCGGGCGGTCTTCGGCGTGGACCGCTACGACGCGGGCACCGTCGAGGTGGCCGGCGAGCGGCTGGCCGCCGGCGACGTCCGGGCCGCGATGCGGGCCGGGCTGGGCCTGGTGCCCGAGGACCGCAAGGGCCAGGGCCTGGTGCTGGACGCCTCGTTGCAGGACAACCTGACGCTGGCCCGGCTCGACCGGGACACCCGCCGCGGGCTGGTCGACCGGCGCGGCCAGCGGCGCGAAGCGGCCGCCGTCGCCGAGCAGTTGAAGGTCCGGATGAGCGGTCTGGGGCAGCACGCCCGCACCCTCTCCGGCGGCAACCAGCAGAAGATCGTCATCGGCAAGTGGCTGCTGGCGCAGACCCGGCTGCTGATCCTGGACGAGCCGACGCGCGGTATCGACGTCGGCGCCAAGGTCGAGATCTACCAGCTCGTCAACGAGCTGACCGCGGCTGGCTGCGGGGTGCTGATGATCTCCAGCGACCTGCCCGAGGTGCTCGGCATGAGCGACCGGGTGCTGGTGATGGCACAGGGCCGGCTGACCGGCGAACTGCCCGCCGACGAGGCCACCCAGGACGCCGTGATGGAGCTGGCGCTCCAGTCCCCGCACGGCGCCCCCGAGGGCACGCACACGAACGAGAGCGCAATGGAGGGCTCCGATGTCCGCTGAGGTGAAGACGGCAGCCGCCCCACGGGCGGCGGACGGGGGCCCGGCCCCGGACGGCTTCGGGCCGTGGTTCTCCCGGGCCGTGCTGCGCAACGGCCCGCTCGGCGGCCTGATCGCCCTGGTCGTGGTGATGGCGGTGCTGTCCGGGGACTTCCTCAACGGGCAGAACCTCCTCAACGTCGGCGTCCAGGCCTCGGTCACCGCGATCCTGGCCTTCGGCGTCACCTTCGTGATCGTCTCGGCCGGCATCGACCTGTCGGTCGGCTCGGTCGCCGCACTGTCCGCCACCGTCGTCGCCTGGGCCGCCACCGGCGAGGGACTGCCGGTCTGGCTCGCGGTGCTGCTCGGCCTCGCGGTCGGCGCGGCGTCCGGACTGCTCTCCGGCGCCCTGGTCGCCTACGGCCGGCTGCCCGCCTTCATCGCCACCCTGGCGATGCTGTCGGTCGGCCGCGGCCTGTCCCTGGTCATCTCCGGCGGCTCGCCGATCCCCTTCCCCGGAGCGGTCAACGCGCTCGGTGACACCCTGGGCGGCTGGCTGCCGGTACCGGTCCTGGTGATGATCGCCATGGGGCTGATCGCCGCGCTGGTCCTGGCTCGCACGTACACCGGCCGCGCGATGTTCGCGATCGGCGGCAACGAGGAGGCGGCCCGCCTCTCCGGCATCGACGTCAAGCGCCGCAAGCTCGTCGTCTACGCGCTGTCCGGGCTGTTCGCCGCCGTCGCCGGCATCGTGCTGGCGGCCCGGCTGACCTCCGCCCAGCCGCAGGCCGCGAGCGGCTACGAACTCGACGCGATCGCCGCCGTCGTCATCGGCGGGGCCAGCCTCTCCGGCGGCTCCGGCAAGGCGTCCGGCACCCTGATCGGCGCGCTGATCCTCGCGGTGCTGCGCAACGGCCTGAACCTGCTGAGCGTCTCCGCCTTCTGGCAGCAGGTCGCCACCGGTCTGGTGATCGCGCTCGCGGTCCTCCTGGACACCCTGCGGCGCCGGAGCGCGCGATGAGACGGCGCACCGCTCTGCTCGGCGCGGCCCTGGCGGCCGGCGCCCTCGCCCTGACCGGCTGCGACCGCGGCGGCGACACCGACCTCGGGCTGGCCCTGTCCACGATGAACAACCCGTTCTTCGTCGGCATCAAGAAAGGCGCGCAGGCCGAGGCGGACGCCCGCGGACTGCACATCAACATCACCGATGCGCAGAACGACCCGATGCAGCAGATCAACCAGATGGAGACCTTCACCAGCCAGCAGGTGAAGGCGGCCATCATCAACCCGGTGGACTCCGACGCCGCCGTCCCGGCCGTCGGCGTCGCCAACCGGGCCGAGGTGCCGGTGATCTCCATCGACCGCGGCGTCAACGGCGGGCAGGTCGGCTCGACCATCGCCTCCGACAACGTCGCCGGCGGCCGGCTCGCCGCGAGGACCCTGGCCGAGGCGCTCGGCGGCAAGGGCGAGGTGGCCTTCCTCGAAGGCCAGCCCGGCACCTCCGCCGCCCGGGAACGCGGCCGGGGTTTCGAGGAGGGCATCAAGCAGTACCCCGGCATCGAAGTCGTCGCCCGGCAGCCCGCGGACTTCGACCGCACCAAGGGCATGGACGTGATGTCCAATATGCTCCAGGCACACCGCGACATCGGCGGGGTGTTCGCCGCCAACGACGAGATGGCGCTCGGCGCCTCCAAGGCGCTGGGGGCGCGCTCCGGCAAGGACGTGAAGGTGGTGGCGTTCGACGGCACCCCGGACGGGGTCCGGGCCGTCCGCGCCGGCACCCTGACCGCCACCGTCGCCCAGCAGCCCGAGCTCCTCGGCAAGCAGGCCGTGGATTGGGCGCTGAAGGCGGCCCGCGGTGAACGGCTGCCGCGGACGGTCAAGGTGCCGGTGGTGCTGGTGACGGCGGCCAACGCGGCCGCGTTCGGCGGCTGACGGTGCCGCCGGTGGGCACCGGGGCGGGCCGACCGCCGCCGGTGCCCACCGGTCGGCGGCAGGCAGGAAGACAGAACGGCAGGCGGCGTATGGACACAAGCGGACGACGCCCGGACAGAGAAGAAGAGGAACGGCGCATGTACGACGTCCTGGTGGTCGGCTCGGCCAACGCGGACCTGACCGTGCGAGTGACAAGGCGGCCCGGCGCGGGGGAGACCGTGCTCGGCACGGACCTGGTCGAGTCGGCCGGCGGCAAGGGCGCCAACCAGGCGGCCGCGGCGGCCCGGATCGGCGGCCGCACCGCCCTGCTGGCCCGGGTCGGCGGGGACGCCTACGGTGAACTGCTGCTGGCCGCCCAGCGCGCCGCGGGCACCGACGTCACCCCCGTCATCGTGGACGAGAGCGCCCGCACCGGCACCGCGATGATCATCGTGGACCCGGACGGCGACAACAGCATCGTCGTCTCGCCGGGCGCCAACGCCGCCCTCACCCCGGACGACGTGGCCGCCGCCAAGGACGTCATCGCGGCCTCCGCGGTGGTCTCCCTGCAACTGGAGATCCCGCTGGAGACCGTGCGGGCGGCCACCGTGGCCGCCGAGGAGGCCGGCACCCGCGTCGTCCTCAACCCCTCCCCGGCGCCGGCGGACCTCGACGGCGAACTCCTGGCCGCGGCCGACCCGTTGGTCGTCAACGAGCACGAGGCCCGGCAGCTGTCCGGCCGCACCGACGGCAGCCCCGCCGAGTGGGCGGCCGCACTGCGCGAGCGCGGCGCCCGCTCGGTCGTGGTGACCCTCGGCGGCGACGGCGCGCTGGTGCTGGACGCCTCCGGCACCACCGCCGTCCCGGGCGTCCGGGTCGAGGCCGTGGACACCACGGGCGCCGGCGACGCCTTCACCGGCGCCCTGGCCACCCGGCTGGCCGCGGGCGCCACCCTCCCCGAGGCGGCCCGCTTCGCCGTACGCGTCGGCGCCGCCGCCGTCACCAAGCCGGGCGCACAGCCGTCGTACCCCACGGCCGACGAACTGGCCCACCTGCCGGAGCCGCCCGAGCAGCCCTGAGACGGGCGGGGCGGGGGAGCCGGGGGCTGAGCCGACCGGGCCGGCGGAGTCGACCGGGTTGACTGAAGCGACCGGGCTTACTGAGCTGGTTGGGTCGGCTGAGGCGACTGGGCCGGACGCGCCGAGCGGGTCGACCGGGCTGGACGATCCAGGCGAGCCGGGTGAGCTGGGCAAGACGTCCGCGGTGAGCGTGCCGCGCGAACCGGGCGAGCCCGACCCCGCCGGCGAGCCCGCCCCCGCGGACGCGGATGAGCCGATGGGCCCGGGGCAGGCGGGGCCGACGACGCGGTGCGGTACGGCGGTTGCCCGCCACCCCGCCCCGCCCCGACGGCCCCGCCCGTACCTCACCGCTCGACTCCCGCGTCCGCCGTGGCCTTCACACCGCTCCCGCCGCCCGTTCCGTCGCCGCCGGGCGCACTGATCCCACCCTCAGCCCAGGCCGCGGTCTCCGCGCCGCCGAGCTCCCGCGGCCCGTACAGCGCGTGCTCGGCACCCGTCGCCAGCGCCCAGTAGCGGTCGCCGTAGGACCAGTGCCACCACTCGGTCGGGTAGTTGACCAGGCCCGCCCCGCGCAGCGCGGCGGCGAGAATCCGCCGGTTGGCGCGGGCCGTGGGCGTCAGGCCCGGTGCGGAGGTGTAGCACGCACCGCCGCTCTCCTCCGGGGACGCGTCGATCGGTGTCCCCATGTCGACCTCGGCGCCGTCCGCCGTGACCAGGGTGAGGTCCACCGCGCCACCCGCGCTGTGCGGGGCGATCTCCGGCGGGGACACAAAACGGCTGGCCGCCCGCTGGATCCGCGCGTCGTCCCAGTCGGGATGGGCGGCCCGGAGTCCGTTCCCGTACCGCGTGAAGTAGTGGCGCTGGAGGGCCGGCGGACGGTAGCCCTCCACGAACCGGAGCCGCAGCCCGTCCGGCAGCGCCTCCTGCGCCGCCAGCAGCCGCCGCACCACCCCCTCCCGCAGCTGCGCGAACGCGCCGCCCTCACCCTCGACTGGCGCCTCGCCCTCGACGTCGCCCACCAGCAGCCCGGGCGCCGCGATGCGCACATCCACCAGCGGCTCGCCGCACTCCCGGACCGGCACCGCGGCCACGGCCGGGTCGGCCATCAGCGTGATCGCGTCCCGGACGTCGCTCAGCACCAGCTCGGCGCCGTCACCGCCCGGCCCCTCGGCGGCCGCTCCCACCCGCTCACCGGACGGCAGCCAGCAGCCGCTGAGCCCCGCGGCCGGCCCGGGGCTTCCGGTCCCGATGCCGTTGGCCAGCAGCACGTGCAGCCCGTACGTGCGCGCCAACTCGCTGTATTGCGCCACCCGTTCCCCCTCGCTGTGGAACGCGCTGGACAGATACACCCGGCAGCCGTCCGCCGCGGCCCGCTCCGGCACCTCGGGGAAGGAGTTGTCGAAGCAGGTGGCGAGCGCGAACCGGATCCCGCCGAGCGTGAACCGACCGTGCTCGGTACCCGGTGCGAACACCGCGCTCTCGGTCTCCGCCAGATGACGCTTGTCATAACGGGTGAGCAGGGAGCCGTCCGGTCCGTAGACGAAGCTCGCGATGGTGGGCTTCGCGCCGTCCCCGGCGCCGCGCCCGGGGCCGTTGACCACCGCCGCGACGCCGGCCGCCCGGCATGCTTCGCGTATCGGCGCCAGCCGGGGGTCGTCCGGCAGCACCGCCAGGCCCGTCGGGTCGGCGGCGATCAGCGGGAGGTCGTAGTGGGTCAGCGCCAGTTCGGCGAAGACCACCAGCCCGGCGCCGCGCTCGGCGGCCTCCGCGATGAGCCCGGCCATCCGCGTGGCGTTGGCGGCGATCTCGCCTGGTACGGAGGGGAATTGTGCGGCAGCAATGATCATGCGCCCATGATGCCCGCCCCGCCCTCCACCCGCGGCGGCCTGTGGATAACTCCCGCCCGCGGCAGCCGCGTTCGGCACGGCGCGTTGCCGGGCCCCGACGCCGAACTCCCGTTGCCCGCCCGGAGCGCGGACCGGACGGTGTGTCCTCACGGCGTGCCGCGCACCGCGCACCGCACGGCAGAAGGGAGTGCGCCGACAGGTCCTGGCCAGGGCCTGCCCGCCCCATCGGACAGGCCCTGAGCCTCCGGTCCGCGGCGGCCTCCGACGCGTCACGCGGTACGCCCCCCGCCCGACGCCGACCCCCGCCTCGCGCACCGCGCCTCCCACGGCCCCCGCCTGCACCTCGGGAACTGCCGGCCACATCCCGCTCTCGTCCACACACCAGCCGGCGCAACTCTCCCCCTGAACTCACCTATCACTCATGACACATGAATAACGGAGGGGTGACGACACTTACCTGCCGTCCGGTATGAGGACCAGAATGCGGCCCGGGGTCCGCACTTCGACGCATGACGCAAGGGAGCGCCGCATATGACCGATCAGCCGCACGCCCATCACGCCACCCGCGACCCCCACCCCGCCCCCGACACCGAGTCCGACCCCGGCGCCGGACCCGGCGCCGGCTCTGCCCCCGACTCGCGGCCCGGCTCCGACTCCGCGTCCGGGGTCAACTCCCCCGACTATTCCGCCGTGGTGGAGCGGGCACTTGGCGCACTCGACCTCGACACCAAGGCCCGACTGCTCTCCGGGCAGGACATGTGGAGCCTGCCGGCGGTGCCCGCCATCGGACTGCGCTCGCTGGTGATGTCGGACGGACCGATCGGGGTCCGTGGCCGGCTGTGGAGCGCGGAGGACCCGTCGGTGGCACTGCCCAGCCCCACCGCCCTGGCCGCCACCTGGGACCCCGAACTCGCCCGCCGCGCCGGCAGGCTGCTCGCCCAGGAGGCCCGCCGCAAGGGCGTGCACGTCCTGCTGGCGCCGACCGTCAACCTGCACCGCTCGCCGCTGGGCGGCCGCCACTTCGAGTGCTATGCCGAGGATCCGCTGCTGACCGGCATGATCGGCGCGGGCTATGTGCGGGGCGTGCAGGAGGGCGGCGTCGGCACCACCGTCAAGCACTTCGTCGGCAACGACGCCGAGACCGACCGCTTCACGGTCGACAACCGGATCGCCCCGCGCCCGCTGCGCGAGCTCTATCTCGCCGCCTTCGAGCACATCGTCACCCACGCCCGCCCCTGGGGCGTCATGACCGCCTACAACCAGGTCAACGGCACGACGATGACCGAACACCACCACCTCGTCACCGAAGTCCTGCGCGGGGAATGGGGCTTCGACGGCTGCAACGTCTCCGACTGGACGGCCGCCCGGCACACCGTCCGGGCCCTGCGCGGTGGCCTGGACGTCGCGATGCCGGGACCCCGCACGGTCTTCGGCGCCCCGCTCGCGGCGGCCGTCCGCGCGGGCCTGCTCGCCGAGACCGAGGTGGACGCCGCGGTGCGCCGGGTACTGGTGCTCGCCGCCCGGACCGGCGCGCTGGACGGGGTGCCGCCCGCGGTGGCCCCGGCCGACGTCCCCCAGGGCATCGACGGGCGGGCCGTCGCCCGCGAGGTGGCCCGCCGCGCCGTCGTCCTGCTGCGCAACGAGCCGCCGGGCCAGGCACCGGAGGAGGATGCCGCTCCGGTGCTGCCGCTCGACGCCGCGGCGCTGCGCCGGGTCGCCGTCATCGGCGCGGCCGCCCGCGACGCCCGGGTGCTCGGCGGCGGCTCCGCCACCGTCTTCCCCGCGCAGATCGTCTCCCCGCTCGCGGGTCTGCGCGCCGCGCTTCCCGACGGCGTTGAGGTGGCCTTCGCGACCGGCGCCGACCCGCGGACCCGTGTCCCGCACGCCCGGGACGGCTTCACCCTGTCCGCCCGCTACCTCGCCGCCGACGGCCGACTGCTCGCCGAGCACCAGCAGTTCGACGGCAGGGTCCAGGCGCTCGGTACCCTCCCCGACGGCGTCACACGGCAGAACCTGCACGCCGTCGAACTCACCGGCAGCTTCACCCCGCGGACCAGCGGCACCCACACCCTGGCGGTGGCCGGCAGCGGGCGGCTCCGGCTGACCCTCGGCGGCACGGTCCTCTTCGACGGAGAGGGGGCCGGGCAGGAGGGCGCCGACCCCTTCGAGGCACTGCTGAACCCCGCCGAACGCCGGATCGGCGCAGACCTCACGGAGGGGGAAGAACTCCCGCTCACCCTGCGGTTCGTACCGCAGAGCCTCGGCCTGGGGGAGGGCGCCGACGCCCTGACCTTCGTCCTCGGACACAGCGAACCGCAGCTCGACGGCGACGCCGAGATCGAGGAGGCGGTCCGCGCGGCCGCCGGCGCGGATGTCGCGATCGTCGTCGTGGCGACCACCGAGGAGGTCGAGTCGGAGGGATTCGACCGCACCGACCTCCGGCTGCCGGGCCGGCAGGACGAGTTGGTCGCCCGGGTCGCCGCCGCCAACCCCCGCACCGTCGTGGTGGTCAACTCCGGCTCCCCGGTGGAACTGCCCTGGCGCGACGAGGTGCCCGCGCTGCTGCTGAGCTGGTTCCCCGGTCAGGAGGCCGGGTCCGCGCTGGCCGATGTCCTGCTCGGCGCCCACGAACCGGGCGGCCGCCTCCCCACCACCTGGCCGGCCCGCCTGGCCGACGCCCCGGTCACCACCGTCACCCCCACCGACGGCACGCTCCACTACACCGAAGGGCCGTTCATCGGCTACCGCGCCTGGCAGCACACCACCACCGCGCCCGCCTACCCCTTCGGCCATGGCCTCGGCTACACCGACTGGGAGTACGAGTGCCTCGACACCACCCCCGACTCCGTCCGGGTCCGCCTGCACAACGCCGGCGCCCGCGCCGGACGCGAGGTCGTGCAGATCTACCTCGCGCCGACCGGCGACACCTCCGCCGAGCCGGAGCGCCCGGCCCGCTGGCTGGTCGGCTTCGCGACCGTCGAGGCGGGCCCCGGCGAGAGCACGGAGACCGAGATCCCGCTGCCGGCACGCGCCTTCGAGGTCTGGTCGGAACCGGACGGCGGCTGGCGCCGGATCCCGGGCACCTACACCGTCGAGGCCGGCCGCAGCAGCGCCGACCTCCGGCTGGCCGCCCAGATCACTGCCGAGTGAGCACCGAGACGTTCCCGCCGCTGGTCCGCGCGGATATTTTGTGCGCCGAGCTCTCGTCCGTGGGGACCGACACCGTGCGGTCCCCGCCGCTGGTGCCCGCGTCGACGGCGTAGCTGCCCTTCGGCACGCGGAGGGTGATGTCGCCGCCGCTGGTGCGGGCCGAGGCGTCGTCGGGCACCGCGTCCAGCGTGGCCTTCACGTCCCCGCCGCTGGTCTTCAGCTTCACGGTGCGGGCCGTGGTGTTCTCGACGGTGATGGTGCCGCCGCTGGTCTCCGCGGCGATTCCGCCGGCGGCACCGCGGACGGTGACGTCCCCGCCGCTGGTGTGCAGGTCGACCGAGGCGTTGCGCGGCAGCAGCACGCGGTAGCCCACCTCGCAGTGATGCCCGATCGAGCAGTCCTCCGAAGTCAGCGTCAACCGGCCGTCGTTGACGGTGTGCGTGGTCTTCGGCTTGGCCTCGTTGTACTTGAACTTCTCGGTCACCTTGACCGGGACGCCGGTGTCCACCGGCACGATCTCGATGTCCCCGCCGTACGTCGTCGCCGACACCGTGCGGATCGTGCCGTCGACGCCGTACGTCTGCTGGGTGGACTTGAGCGGGCCGCCCACCACCAGCGAGCAGCCGGTCGTCAGCAGTGTCAACGCCGCACAGGGCAGGACGAGATGGGCGGCACGGAGACGGGCCATGGTGATTCCCCCGGGGCAGTGGCGAACAATCGGTACGGAGCGAGCGGACCGGTCCGGAACCGCTCGACCTTCATCGTCCTCTCCCCGCACCCCGCACACGTCGCCGCACGGTATGAACTTCCCCCTCCCCGCACGGGATGACCCGCACCGCCGTGCCCTTAGGGGTTCCCCTGAGGCACCTCGGGGGTGGGGTCACCTCATTCCCCTGACGCGGCCTCACTCTTCAGGGGGTTTTCTTTGCGGGTGACCGTCCGGAACGCCAGCTCCGCCAGCTCCTGTTGGCCGCCCAGCCCCGGATGGAACCAGTCCCAGGTGCTCAACTGCTGCCCCGTGAAACGGTAGTCGAAGACCGACCGGTCGAAACGGCACAGCGCGTCCTGGGCGCAGACGTCCGCCAGCGCCGCGTTGTACGCCATCACCCGCTCCCGGACCAGCGCCCGGCGGTCCTGCGCCGGCTTCGCCAGATCGTCCGGGTCGCGCAGCATCGACCCGCAGATGCCCAGCTTCCACACCTGCTTGCCGAGCGGGTTCTTGCGTCCCTCGGACCACAGCCGCAGCAGGTCCGGCACCGCCGCGACGTACACCTGGGTGCGTGGCAGGGCCTTGCGCAGGGCCTTCATGGACCGCTCGAAACCGGTGCGGAAGGCGGCCGGCGCGGTCATGGCGCGGACGTCGCTGCGGCAGGCGTCGTTGGCGCCGATCAGGACCGTGACCAGCTCCGGTTTGCGGGCCGCGGCCTGGGTGATCTGCTGCGGCAGGTCGCTCATCAGGGCGCCGGTCCTGGCGTAGTTCCAGCTGTGGGCGGCCGGCTTCTCCTTCAGCAGCCGCCGGGCCAGGCTGTTCACCTTGGGGCTGGTGCCCGTCGACCAGGAGACCTCCGGACAGTCGGAGAGCACCGTGCAGGCGTCGAAACCGACGGTGATGGAGTCGCCGAGCGCCGCGATCGAGCGGGGGTCCGTCCGCCAGGTCGGCGCCGGTTTCGCGGTGGGCGGCTTGACCGGGGCGCGGCCGTGCGGTGCGGCGCCGTCGCCGCAGGCGGTGAGGGTGGCCAGCAGCGCGCCGGCCGTCGCCGAGGCCAGTGCGGCGCGGGCGGTGAGGCGGTGACGCCGAGGGCGAACGGGCCGAGTGGTCGTCGTCATCCCCTGTCCCCCTCCGGCGTGCGAGTGATATCTCTTCGGTATCGACGGTACGTCACTTCGGGTTCGGCACCGCGCGGTAGTTTTGCCCCGCGCCTGCCGGTCGGTGATCCGAGGCGGTACGTGCAGTCGGCAGAGACAAATTACAACACGTCATTTCCTGTCCCTTTTACGGCAAATTCCGCCCCGTGGTGTTTACTGTAGGTCACCTCGCACGCTGGTACCGAAGTGATCACTGGGGCAGAATGTCGACAGCTGTCCCGGCCGCGACCGGAACGGGCACGAGGCCGCTGGGGAAGGCGAACCTCGATCCGCACGGGAGGTCCCGGTGATGACACGTGGAGTCCTGTACGTCCACTCTGCTCCGCGCGCACTGTGCCAGCACGTCGAATGGGCAGTGGCGGGCGTCCTCGGGGTGCGCGTCAACCTCGACTGGATCCGCCAGCCGGCGTCGCCCGGCACCTGGAGAGCGGAGTTCTCCTGGCAGGGCGAGGCAGGCACCGCCTCCAAGCTCGCCTCCGCGCTGCGCGGCTGGCACCTGCTCCGCTTCGAGGTGACCGCCGAGCCCTGCGCCACCGCCGAGGGCGAGCGCTACAGCTCCACCCCCGACCTGGGCATCTTCCACGCCGTCACCGGCATCCACGGCGACATCCTCATCCCCGAGGACCGGCTGCGCGCCGCCGTGGCCCGCTCCGCGGACGGCGAGACCGAACTCGCCGCCGAGGTCGCCAAGCTGCTCGGCAAGCCCTGGGACGACGAGCTGGAGCCCTTCCGGTACGCCGGGGAGGGCGCCCCCGTCCGCTGGCTGCACCAGGTCGTCTGACGCCCCGCACGCGGCCGTACGGAGCCTTGTGCGGGGCCATCCCGCGACACACGGTGCCCAGTTGACTGCGAGTCCGCTCCAAGCCCTAGCGTGCCGTCATGGCCGACAACAACACTTCCCCCGTCCGCTCCGTCGCCGTCCTCGGCACCGGGATCATGGGTGCCGCGATGGCCCGCAACCTCGCTCGCGCCGGGCTGGACGTCCGCGCCTGGAACCGCACCCGTGCCAAGGCCGAACCGCTGGCCGCCGACGGGGTCCGGGTCGCCGACACCCCGGCCGAGGCGGTGGACGGCGCCGATGCCGTCCTGACCATGCTGCTCGACGGCCCCGCCGCCCTCGACGCCATGGGGCAGGCCGCCCCGCACCTCGCGCCCGGCACTCTCTGGCTCCAGATGAGCACCGTCGGGCCCGCGGCCCTGGAACCGCTCGTCCGCTTCGCCGCCGAACGGGACCTCCGGATCGTCGACGCCCCCGTACTGGGCACCAAGGCGCCTGCCGAGAAGGGGCAGTTGATCGTCCTGGCGGCCGGGCCGCAGGAGCTGCGCGAGCGCGCCGGGCGGGTCTTCGACATCGTGGGGGGCCGCACCCAGTGGGTCGGTGACGACGCCGCGAGCGGTGCCGCCAGCCGTCTCAAGCTCGTCGTCAACAGCTGGGTGCTCACCATCATCGGCGGTACCGGTGAAACCCTGGCGCTCGCCAAGGGGTTGGGCGTCGACCCGCGGGCCTTCCTGGAGGCGATCGCCGGCGGTTCGCTGGACATGCCCTATCTGCGGATGAAGTCGGACCTGCTGCTGGCCGGCAACCTGGAGCCGAGCTTCACGGTCTCCGCGGCGCGCAAGGACACCCGGCTGATCAACGAGGCCGGTGAGGCCGCCGGCGTACGGATGGACCTGGCGGCCGCCACCGCTGAACGCCTGCGCCGGGCCGAGGCGCAGGGCCACGGCGGCGAGGACGGCGTGGCCGCGTACTTCGCCAGCTTCGACGGCTGATCGGCCGTCACCCGGAGCACGAGGGCCCGCCCGGTCGTCCAGACCGGGCGGGCCCTCGAAACGTCTACCCCTTGGGGCCGTGCCTTCAGGCCGTGCGGAAGGCGAGGACCACGTTGTGGCCGCCGAAGCCGAACGAGTCGTTCAGCGCCGCGATCCGGCCCTCGGCCGGCAGCGTCCGGGGCTCGTCGCGGACGATGTCCGCCTCCACCTCGGGGTCGAGGTTCTCGATGTTGATGGTCGGCGGGGCCGTCCGGTGGTACAGCGCCAGGATGGTGGCGACCGTCTCCACGCCGCCCGCGCCGCCCAGGAGGTGACCGGTCATCGACTTGGTGGCGGAGACCGCCATGTGGTCCACGTCGTCGCCGAAGACCTTGCGCAGCGCCTTCAGCTCGGCGAGGTCGCCCTGCGGCGTCGAGGTGGCGTGCGCGTTGACGTGCACGATCTCGGACGCGGCCAGGTCGCTGTTGTCGAGGAGGTTCTGCAGCGCGTGTGCGATGCCGTTGCCGGACGGCTCCGGCTGCACGATGTCGTGGCTGTCGGCGGAGATGCCCTGGCCGACCGCCTCGGCGTAGACCCGGGCGCCGCGCTTGGCGGCGTGCTCGGCCGACTCCAGGACGATCACGCCGGCGCCCTCACCGAGGACGAAGCCGTTGCGCTCGGTGTCGAACGGACGGGAGGCGCCCTGCGGGTCGTCGTTGTTCTTCGACATCGCCATCATGTTGCCGAACGCGGCGATCGGCAGCGGGTGGATGGCCGCCTCCGTACCGCCCGCGACGACGATGTCGGCGCGACCCGTACGGATCATCTCGATGGCGTAGCCGATGGCCTCCGAGCCGGAGGCGCAGGCGCTCACCGGGGTGTGCACACCGGCGCGGGCGTTGACGTCCAGACCGACGTTGGCCGACGGCCCGTTGGGCATCAGCATCGGCACGGTGTGCGGGGAGACCCGGCGGACGCCCTTCTCCCGGAGGATGTCGTACTGGCCCAGGAGCGTGGTCACGCCGCCGATGCCGGAGGCGATGACGGTGCCGAGGCGGTCGGGGTTGACCGAGCCGGCCGGGCCGGCTGCGGTGTCCGGCTCGCCGGCCTTGACGGTGAAGCCGGCGTCCGCCCATGCCTCACGGGCCGCGATCAGCGCGAACTGCGCCGACCGGTCGAGCTTGCGGGCCTGGGCCCGGGGCAGCGTCTCGGCCGGGTCCACCGCCGCCTGCGCGGCGATGCGGACGGGCAGCTCGGCCGCCCATTCCTGTTCCAGGGGGGTCACGCCGGAACGGCCGGCGAGCAGGCCCTCCCAGGTCGTAGCGCTGTCGCCACCCAGCGGTGTGGTTGCGCCGATACCGGTGACGACCACGGTGCGATTGGTCGCGTTCACGGGAATTCTTACTCCACGGGTAGAGGGGTCTGAATCGACGGCGCCACCGCGGGGTGGCGACATGCGCTGCGCCAGATCAGGACTGGTGCTTGAGGATGTAGTCGGTCGCGTCGCCGACGGTCTTGAGGTTCTTGACGTCGTCGTCGGGGATCTTGACGTCGAAGCGCTCTTCGGCGGCGACGACGACCTCGACCATGGACAGCGAGTCGACGTCCAGGTCGTCGGTGAAGGACTTGTCCAGCTGGACGTCCTCGGTGGGGATGCCGGCGATCTCGTTGACGATCTCGGCGAGACCCTTGACGATCTCTTCCTGAGTGGCGGCCATGATGGCGCTCCTTCAAATAGCGGGAAACTGCTTGATGTAACGGTGAAGCGGTGAAGGCCCGCACAGCGGCCGGTACCTCGTGCTCGGTGCCGGACTGCGCAGATCCTGCCTAGGGGAGAGTAACGACCGTCGCGGCGTACACGAGACCCGCCCCGAAGCCGATGACCAGCGCGGTGTCCCCGCTCTTGGCCTGCCCGGTCGCCAGCAGCCGCTCCATGGCGAGCGGAATCGAGGCGGCCGAGGTGTTGCCGGTGGTCTCCACGTCCCGGGCGACCATGACGCTCTCCGGCAGCTTCAGAGTCTTCACCATCGAGTCGATGATCCGCATGTTGGCCTGGTGCGGAATGAAGACGTCCAGGTCGTCCGGGCTGACTCCGGCCTCGTCCAGCGCCTGCTGGGCGACCTTCGCCATCTCGAACACCGCCCACCGGAAGACCGCCTGGCCCTCCTGGGTGATGGCGGGGTAGGGGACCTCCTCAAGGGCGGGCCGCTCCTCCGGTCCGTCGCCACCGGGCTTCGGGGTCGGGCGGTACGCGTCCCAGGGGACGGTCTGCATGATGGTGTCGGACTTGTCGCCCTCCGAGCCCCAGACCGTCGGGCCGATCGCCGGCTCCTTGGACGGGCCCACGATCACCGCGCCGGCGCCGTCGCCGAACAGGAAGGCCGTCGCACGGTCCTTGAGGTTCGTCAGGTCCGAGAGCCGCTCGACGCCGATCACCAGGACGTACTCGGCGGAGCCCTCGGTGATCATCCCCTTGGCCAGCGTCAGCCCGTAGCCGAAGCCGGCGCAGCCCGCGGAGATGTCGAAGGCGGCCGGCTTGCCGGCACCGACGAGGTGCGCGATCCGGGTCGCGATGGCCGGGGTCTGCTTGAAGTGCGAGACGGTGGAGACGACCACCGCGCCGATCTGCTCGGGCGTGATGCCGGCGTCCGCGATGGCCTTGCCGGACGCCTCGACCGCCATGGTCGCGACGGTCTCCTCGGGGCCCGCCCAGTGGCGCGTGGCGATGCCCGACCGCGACCGGATCCACTCGTCGGACGAGTCGATGTGCTTGAGGATCTCCTCGTTGGGCACGACACGGGTCGGGCGGTAGCCGCCGACGCCCATGATCCGCGCGTACGGGGCGCCCTTGGCGGGCTTGATCTTCGAGGTCATGCGCTACGGGCTCCTATTCGGCGGATGCTGCGGCGGCGTTCGCCGTGGTGGCGATCAGCTCACGGGCCGCGTCGAGGTCGGCGGGCGTCTTCAGGGCGAGGGTCCGCACGCCGGGCAGGGCGCGCTTGGCCAGGCCGGTCAGGGTGCCGCCGGGCGCGGCCTCGATGAGCGCGGTGACGCCGAGTTCCTTGAAGGTCTCCATGCACAGGTCCCAGCGCACGGGGTTGGCCACCTGGCCGACCAGGCGCTGCACGACTTCCTGGCCGGAAGTGACCACCCGGCCGTCCTTGTTGGAGACGTAACGGGGGTGCGGGTCGGCCGGGGAGAGTTCGGCGACCGCGGCTTCCAGAGCCGAGACGGCGGGTGCCATGTGGTGAGTATGGAACGCGCCGGCCACCTTCAGCGGCACGACCCGACGGGTGCCCTCGGGCTTGTCCTCGACCAGCGCGGCGATCTGCTCGGCGGTGCCCGCGGCGACGATCTGGCCGGCGCCGTTGACGTTCGCCGGGGTCAGACCGAGCTTCTCCAGGTGCGGCAGGACGACGTCCTCGGAGCCGCCGAGCAGCGCGGCCATGCCGGTCTCGGTGATCGCGGCGGCCTCGGCCATCGCCAGCCCGCGGCGGCGCACCAGGGCCATCGCCTCGCCCTCGGAGAGGGTGCCGGTCAGGGCCGCGGCGGCGAGCTCACCGACGCTGTGGCCGGCCGCCGCACCGACCTTCGCGGCGAGGTCGCCGGCGGTCGGGAAGAGCCGGCGCGCGGAGATCAGGGCGGAGGCCACCAGCAGCGGCTGCGCCACGGCGGTGTCGCGGATCTCCTCTTCGGTGGCCTTGGTGCCGTAGTGGACGAGGTCCAGGTCGATGGCCGCGGACCAATCGCGGAGCTGGTCCTCGACCCCGGGGAGGTCGAGCCAGGGGGTCAGGAAGCCGGGCGTCTGAGCGCCTTGGCCGGGAGCGACGAGTACGAGCACCCTCACACTCTCTCTTGGGGGAGGTCCCGCCCGCCCGTGGGGACAGGGACGAAGAACCATCGGGGGAATTGTTGGCGTTCGACAAAAGTCTAGGGTTGGGCCTCACAGTCAGCGAGACGCCCCAGGATCAGCGCGATACGCAACGTGAAGGCGGAGCGCACATCGGACGGCGACCAGCCGGTGACGTCTGTCACACGTCGCAGCCGATAGCGCACGGTGTTGGGGTGGACGAACAGCATCCGGGCGGCGCCCTCCAGGCTGCTGGCCTGCTCCAGATAGACGCTCAGTGTCTCCAGCAGCGCCGACCCCGCCTCTTCCAGCGGTCTGTAGATCTCCTCCACCAACTGCTCGCGCGCCACCGGGTCCGAGGCCATCGCGCGCTCCGGAAGGAGATCGTCCGCGAGCACCGGGCGGGGGGCGTCCGGCCAGGCGGCGCAGGCCCGCAGTCCGGCGGCCGCGGCCTGCGCGGAGCGGGTCGCGCCGAGCAGGTCGGCGACCACCGGGCCGGCCACCACGGGCCCGGCGGCGTACGGGCCGATCAGCGCCTTGGCCGCCTTGAGCGGATCGTCCGAACCGCCGGCGATCACCACCAGCCGGCTGCCCAGGACGCCGGTCAGCACCTGGAGCTTGGCGTGCCGGGCGGCCCGCCGGATGGCCTCGACGGTCAGCTCGCTGTCACCGTCCGGCGCGGTGCCCAGCACCACGCACACGTGCTCCGGCGCGTTCCAGCCCAGGGCCGCGGCCCGGGAGACCGCGCCCTCGTCGGCCTCCCCGGAGAGCACCGCGTTGACCACCAGGGACTCCAGGCGGGCGTCCCACGCACCGCGCGCCTCGGCGGCCTGGGCGTAGACCTGGGCGGTGGCGAACGCGATCTCCCGGGCGTAGACCAGCAGCGCCTCGCGGAGCACGGACTCGTCGCCCGGCGCCGCGACGTCGTCGATCGCGGCCTCCATGACCTCGATCGTGGTGCGCACCATCTCCACGGTCTGCCGCAGGGTGATCGCCCGGGTCAGCTCGCGCGGGGCCGTCCCGAAGACGTCGGTGCTGATCGCCTGCGGGGTCTCCGGATGCCGGAACCACTCGGTGAACGCGGCGATGCCGGCCTGGGCCACCAGGCCGATCCAGGAGCGGTTCTCCGGCGGCATCGCGCGGTACCACGGCAGCGTGGCGTCCATACGGGAGATCGCCGCGGCGGCCAGTTTGCCGGAGGAGTTCTCCAGCCGCCGGAGGGTCGCGGAGTGTGGGTGCGGGTCGCGCGATGCGGGTTCAGACACGGGACCAAGCCTGCCCTATCGGGATGAGAGGGGGGAGCGCCGGGGCTACGGTGGCCCGATGATTCAGGTGCGCAGGGGCGAGGAACGCTATCGGGGCGGCGCGGCGGACGCCGGCATCGTCTCGCTGCACGCGTTCTCCTTCGGACCCCACTACGACCCCGGCAACCTGCGCTTCGGCGCGCTGATCGCCTGCAACGAGGAGTGCCTGGCGCCGGGCGCCGGCTTCGACGAACACCCGCACCGGGACACCGAGATCGTCACCTGGGTCGTCGAGGGCGAGCTGACCCACCGCGACTCGACGGGCCGTGCCACGACCGTACGCCCCGGGGACCTCCAGCGGCTCAGCTCGGCCGGCGGGGTGCGGCACGTGGAGCGGAACGACGGCACGGTACCGCTGCGCTTCGTGCAGATGTGGCTGACGCCACACGCCCCGGGCGGTGAGCCGGAGTACGAGGTGGTGCGCGAACTCGCCGGGCCCTACGCGCTGCCGCGGGCCGGCGCCACGCTGCACGTGCACCGCCTCGGGGCGGACGGGCGCACCGCTCTCCCGGATGCCGCCCGGGTCCACGTCCATGTCGTGCGGGGCGCGGTACGGCTCGGGGACGAGCACCTCGTGGCCGGGGACGCGGCGCGGATCAGCGACGGGAGCGGGCTGGAGCTGGTGGCACCACAGGGCGCGGAGTGTCTGGTGTGGGAGATGGGGACGGAGCCGGTGTACGGGTGAGCCCGGCCGGCTCCGGGCCCCGGGGTCAGCGGTTTCCGGCGAGTTCGGCCAGCACCGCGTCGGTGAGCGCCGGCCAGGCCTCGACGGCCCAGGGGCCGAAGGCCCGGTCGGTCAGCGCCACACAGGCCGCCCCGGCCGCGGGGTCCACCCACAGGAACGTCCCGGACTGGCCGAAGTGCCCGAACGTGCGCGGCGACGATCCGGCGCCCGTCCAGTGCGGCGCCTTGCCGTCGCGGATCTCGAAGCCCAGGCCCCAGTCGTTGGGCTTCTGGTGGCCGTAGCCCGGCAGCACACCGGTCAGGCCCGGGAAGACCACCTGGGTCGCCGCCGCGAGGGTCTCCGGCGCCAGCAGCCGCGGCGCCTGGAGCTCGGCCGCGAAGCGCACCAGGTCCGCGACGGTGGAGACGCCGTCCTTGGCCGGTGAGCCGACCAGTTCGGTCGACGTCATCCCCAGGGGGGCGAGCACCGCCTCGTGCAGGTACTGGGGGAACGGGATGTCGGTGGCCTTGGCGAGGTGGTCGCCGAGCGCCTCGAAGCCGGCGTTGGAGTAGATCCGGCGGGTGCCGGGGGCGGCCATCTGGCGCGCCTCGTCGAAGGCCAGCCCCGAGGTGTGGGCGAGCAGATGACGGACCGTGGCGCCCTCCGGGCCGGCCGGCTCGTCCAGCTCGACGGCGCCCTCCTCGACGGCGAGCAGCACGGCGTAGGCGGCCAGCGGCTTGGTGACCGACGCCAGCGGGAAGCGGTGCTCCAACGGGCCGTGCGAGCCGGCCACCGCGCCATCGGCCCGTATGACGGCGGCCGCCGCGGTGGGCACCGGCCAGTTCTCGATCATCCCCAGGCTCTGCATGCTGCCGAGCCTACGGGGTGCCCCAACGCCTTCAAATTCCGGTCAAGACTGCCCGGAGCCGGAGCTTGCCTGGAGTGCACTCCAACTCTCTAGCGTTGTCCAGGTCGTGAGGCGCCGACGGATCGTCCGGCGGCGCGACGGCATCCGGGGCGGCGCGTGCTCCCGGGGACGAGTAGGGGGAAGACGCGGCATGACGGTGACCCAGAGCGAACCGGTGACCGAGGGCCCGGCCGTGGCCGGTCTGCCCGAGGTGGCGTCCTCCCGGCCGCGGCCGGCGACGGCCCGGGGCTGTGCGACCCGCCCCGCCCATCCGCAGCCGACCGGTCACGACCGGTACACCATCAGCGAGGTGGCCCAGCACACCGGGCTCAGCGCGCACACCCTGCGCTGGTACGAGCGGATCGGACTGATGCCGCACGTGGACCGCACGCACACCGGGCAGCGCCGCTTCTCCAACCGCGACCTGGACTGGCTGGACCTGGTCTCCAAGCTGCGGCTGACCGGCATGCCGGTCGCCGACATGGTCCGGTACGCGGAGCTGGTGCGGGAGGGCGAGGGCACCTTCGCCGAGCGCGAGCACCTGCTCACCCGGCACCGCGAGGACGTGCGGCAGCGCATCGCCGAGCTGGAGGGCACGCTCGACGTCCTGGATTACAAGATCGGTATCTACGCCGACGCCCGGCGGGCGTCCGAGAGGGTCTGAGTTCTCATGGCGAACGACACGAAGATCGACACCGTCCGGCTGGGCACCGGTGGCCCGCAGGTCGGTGTCCAGGGCCTGGGCTGCATGGGCATGAGCTGGGCCTACGGCCCCACCGAGGACCCCGATGCCTCGCGGGCCGCCCTGGAGCGCGCCCTGGAGCTGGGCATCACGCTCTTCGACACCGCCGACGTCTACGGCGACGGCGAGAACGAGAAGTTCATCGCGCCCTTCGTCCGGGCGCACCGCGACGAGGTCGTCCTGGCCACCAAGTTCGCGCTGGGCAGCGATCCGGAGGACCCCTTCCGCCGCACCATCCGGAACGACCGCCCCTACATCCGCCAGTCCGTCGAGGGCAGCCTCCGGCGCCTGGGCGTCGAGCAGATCGACCTCTATTACATGCACCGCCGCGAGGTGGGTGTCCCCCTTGAGGAGTCGGTCGGCGCGATGGCCGAGCTGGTGGCCGAGGGCAAGGTGAAGCACCTGGGGCTGAGCGAGGTGACCGGCGCCGAACTGCGCGCCGCCCAGGCCGTCCACCCGATCGCCGCGGTCCAGTCCGAGTGGTCCCTGTTCAGCCGGGACATCGAGGCGGGGGTGGTGCCGGTCGCCGGCGAGCTCGGCGTGGCCCTCGTCCCCTACTCCCCGCTCGGCCGCGGTTTCCTCACCGGCTCCTTCGTCCGCGCCGACCAGGAACTGACCGAGGACGACTTCCGCCGCCAGCAGCCCCGCTTCACCGGTGCCAACGCGGCTGCCAACGCCGCCCTGTTGGAGCCGGTCCGGGCGATCGCCGAGGCGCACGGCGCGACGCCCGGCCAGATCGCGCTGGCCTGGGTGCAGCAGCAGGCCGCCGTCCACGGGCTGGCGGTCGTCCCGATCCCCGGCACCCGCAGGCCCGGCCGGGTCGAGGAGAACGCGGCCGCCACCCGGATCGTGCTGAGCGAGGCGGAGTTGGCGCTGCTGGAGCCGATCGCCGGCAAGGTGGCGGGGGACCGCTACGCCGATATGACGTTCACCTCCGCCGCGCGGGAGCAGGGCTGAGGGCAGGGCAGAAACGGGGGCAGCGCGGGGGCTCCGCGGCGGGGATCGGCCCGCCCCGGCGCCCCCGCGCGCCCGTTGCGCCGCTGCCGAACGCCAAGGAGAGCGCCACGACTTCGGCCGCCACGACGTCGGCCGGCGCCCCGCGGGCGTCTCGCGCCGCCGGTCAGGCGTAGCCGAGCGCGAACAGCGCGAAGCCGGCCGCCAGCACCGCCGCGGCCGCCCGGCGGGTCCGCCCGACCCCCGTCCACGGCGCCTCGAAACGGCGGGTGACCCGCCCGATGAGGACGAGCACCACCGCGAAGACCGCCATCCAGGCCAGCCGCGCCGGGAGCCAGCCGAGCGTGTCCGGCACGGCCGTCAGGCCCGGGACGGCGCCGACGAACGACGCCGGTACGGCCGTCGCGAACATCGCCGTCTGGTGCCAGCACAGGATCGTCATCGCGCACACGTTGATCAGGACCACCGGCGCCCACAGGGCGGGCCGGCGCAGGAGCGCGGCCACCTTGTCCCGGAGCAGCACCGCCGCTCCGGACTGGGTCGCGGCCAGCGCCAGGACCAGCAGCGACGGCGGATGGGAGTTGGTCCGGTCCTGACCGGGGACGCCCACCATGCTGGCTGGGTAGTGGAAGAACAGCAGCAGCGCGGCGAACAGCGCGGCACCGCCCAGCAGCAGGGTCCAGGCGGTGCGCCGGCCGAGCCGCCGCTCGGCCCAGCAGACGCCGAGCTGATAGCCGAACAGCCAGCCGGGCACGAGGTTGAGCAGGCTCAGCCAGGGCGGCACGGCCGCGGCGAACGGCCCGTAGCGCAGGAAGTCCACCGCGGCGACCGACACCAGCAGCGGTAGCGCGCTCCAGGCGCCCATCCGCCGCGCGGCCGCTGCGCAGTACGGCGTGAGCGCGGTGACCACCGCGTAGATGCCGACGAACCACAGCGGTTGGATGACCAGCGTCGCGCCCGTGCGCAGCGTCGCGGTGGACACCCCGAGTCCGTGCAGCAGGGGGACCAGCGCGGCCCAGACCGCGGTCACGCCCAGCACCGGGCGGCCCAGGCGGGCGATCCGGCCGCCCAGCCACTGGGCCGTCGAGTCGCCCCGTGCGCGGGCCCGCCGCAGGGACAGCACCGAGGCGTGGCCGCCGACCAGGAAGAAGATGCCGAGCATCTGGAGCAGCCAGCTCGCCGGCGCGAGGGAGCCGACGGCGGTCAGCAGGCTGGTGTTGTGCAGCGTGCCGTCGGTGTCCCGGGTGAAGCCGCCGATCAGCCAGTGCCCGGTGGGGACGGAGAGCAGGGCCAGGGCGCGCAGTCCGTCGATGGCCCGGTCGCGGTGGGCCGGGGTGCGGGCGTCGACGGCGCGGACGGCGACGCCGGCCCGGGTGCGGAGGGAACGGAGCGCGGCGCGGGGGCCGATGGCCGGTCGGGGACCGGACGGGCCAGGGGTGGGGCGGTGGTGCGCGGTGGCGGTGGGTCTGGTGGCGGAAGTGGGGTGCTCGGTGCTCATGAGGCGTCCTTGGGTCGGAAAGTCCAGGCGTGGAGGGGGCCTTGGGGCCAGTGGGGAGAGCACGTGCGGAGGGGACTTCTCGGGAGGGAGCGAGCGGGAACAGAAGGGGCGGGGCTTCGCAGACAGGAGCCGGCCGGGGAGGGGCAGGGCTTCGGGGGCGGGGCGGCGGCTTCACGGCCCGCGCGGCCCGGCCCGGGGCCTTGTCGTCGAACTCCCCTCTGCCATGCGAGCGAGGGGAGTCGAGCGTCGGGTCCTAGCGCACGTCGGCGTAGCGCCCCAGCGCGATCGCGGCGAAGTTGCGCAGCGAGTCCGTGCCCGGGGCGAGATAGCCGGTGTGGCCCTCGGCCTGCCGCGCGGGGACCCGGCGGGCGCCGAACGCCGGGTCGGTGGGGTCGATGCCGTGCCCCAGGCCCAGCACTTCGACGTTCGGGACGTCGCCGATCCAGTCCGAGGCGTCCCGCGCCGCCCAGACCCGGGCGGGGGTGCGCAACTCCGCCACGTCGTCCCGGCGCATCCCGGGGGAGCCGAAGACCACCAGGTCCGAGAGGTCGCCCCGGCCGGTGTGCGGGACGGCCAGGCCGCACACCACCGACCCGTAGCTGTGGCACAGCACGGCCGGGGCGGGGGCGCCGATGGCGGCCAGGCCGGCCAGGAAGCGGGTCAGCCGGGGGGCGCCGGCCTCGGCGAGCCGGCCGGTCGCGGCGTCCGGGCCGAGGCCGACCGGGGTGGTGTACCCGGCCCAGGCGATCACCGCCGTCCGGACGCCGGGCGCCTCGGCGGCCATCTGCCGGCGCAGCGACGTGGCCATCCCGGTCGGTGTGCCGTACGGGTTGGCGGTGCGGTCGAACGTGGTCAGGTCGATGTCGGAGCCCGGCACGATCACCGCGGTGCGCTGCGCGGTCGCCAAGTCGCCGTGGACTTCGGCCACTTGGCCGCGCCCGCGGGGGTCGAAGGCGAGGATCCGGCGGCCCGGTGCGAGCAGCGTGGCGTAGCGCGCGGCCGCCTTCCTGGCCTGCTGGTGGTCCTGGGGGGTGCCGGCCGGGTCGGCGGCCCGGGCCAGTTCGCGGTGCCGTTCGGCGCGCAGGGCACGGGAGTTGGCCGCGTACCGCAGGGCGAGGGGCGCCCCGTCGAGGTTGCCGACGGTCAGCGGGTGCCGGGCGGCGAGCGCCTGCCGCTGGGCGTCGGTCAGGCCGGCGAAGAACCGGGCGACCTCGGCGGGCGAGGCGTGCGCCGGGTCCGGCAGCCGGACGCCGAGCGTGCGGTCGGCGCGCCAGGCGGCGGCGCCGGGGGCCGGGCCGGTGACCGCCCTCTGCGTGGTACCGGCCGCCCAGCCGCCGGTCCCCGTGACGACGGCGAGCGCGAGGACGGCGGCGGTGAGTGTCCGCCTGCTGCGCCGGACGGCGTTCCGCAGCACGGTCATGGTGGTCTCTCCCTCTTCCAGCGGTGTGGCGGAGGGAAAGGTAAGAAGACGGTGCAGGGCGCGACGTCACACCGCGGGGCCAACTCCCGGGTGATACCGGGGTACGGGGTGCCGACCGGCCGTCGTCCCCGGGGAGGAGGAGTCGGGGGCTGTCCTCTCGGGGTGGGTGGGGTTATCCCGAAGGCAGGGTGCGGACAACCCGAAACGGGGGTATCACCGCGCCCCGGGCGTGACGAGCCCGGACTCGTAGGCGAAGATCACGGCCTGCGCGCGGTCGCGCAGCTCCAACTTGGCCAGCACCCGGCCGATATGGGTCTTCACCGTCTGCTCGGCCAGGATCAGCCGCCCGGCGATCTCCTGGTTGGACAGACCGCGGGCTATCAGCTCCAGGACCTCCGTCTCGCGCGGGGTGAGGCCGTTGAGCCGCAGCGCGGTGCGGTCCGTGCGCGGCGCCGGCCGCTGGCGGGCGAAATCGGCGATCAGCCGGCGCGTCACCGACGGGGCGAGCAGCGCCTCCCCGGCCGCCACCACCCGCACCGCGGAGATCAGATCGGCCGGTGGCGCGTCCTTGAGCAGGAATCCGGACGCGCCCGCGCGCAACGCCTCGTAGACGTAGTCGTCGACGTCGAAGGTGGTGAGCATCAGCACCTTCGGCCGGTGGACGACCCCCGCCGGCGGATCGAGCAGCCGGCGGGCCGCCTCCAGCCCGTCCATCTCCGGCATCCGGACGTCCATCAGCACCACATCGGGGTGCATCCGCCGGCTCAGCTCCACGCCCTGCACCCCGTCCGCGGCGTCGCCCACCACGTCGATGTCGCTCTGCGCGGCGAGCAGCGCGGCGAATCCCGCCCGCACCATGGCCTGGTCGTCGACGATGATCACGCGGGTCGTCATGGGGCGGGGGAGTCCTTCGCTGCGAGGGGGGCGGGCGGGGAAAGCGGTGCGGACAGCGGGAGCTGGGCGGCGACCCGGAAGCCGCCGTCGGGCAGCGGACCGGTGTCCAGCGTGCCGCCCACCAGACGCACCCGCTCCCGCATACCCACCAGGCCGTGCCCGGTGCCGCTGGTCTCCAGCGGCACCGATATCGCGGGGGCGGGCGGCTCGTTGACCACCAGCACCGTCAGCCGGGTGGCGTCGCCGGTCGCCGTCACCGAGACCCGGGTCGGTGCGCCCGGGGCGTGCCGCACCACATTGGCCAACGCCTCCTGGACGATGCGGTACGCCGAGAGGTCCACCGCCGGTTCGAGCGTCACCGGCTCGGCCGGCAGCACCAACTCGACCGGCACACCTGCCCGTACGGTCGCCTCGACCAGCTTCCGCAGCTGCCCGACCCCCGGCTGCGGCGCCTTCTCCGGGGCGCCCGGCTGCTCGGCCTCCTCGCTGCGCAGCACCCCGAGCAGCCGGCGCATCTCCGCCAGCGACTCGCGGGCCGACGTGGCGATCGCGCCGAACTCCTCCTGGGCCTGCGCGGGTATCCCGCTGATGCGGTACGGGGCGCTGTCGGCCTGGACCGCGATCACCGACATGTGGTGGGCGACGACGTCGTGCAGCTCGCGGGCGATGCGGGTGCGCTCCTCCAGCAGGGTGCGCCGGGCCCGCTCCGCCTCGCTGATGGTCTCCTGCTCCTGCAACTTCCGCTGGGCGTCGTCCCGTTCCCGCAGTGCGGCGCCGAGCAGCAGCACCACGCCGGCGAGCACGAACATCAGCACCCAGGTGTTCTGACTGTCGGAGGGGGCGACCGCCTCGGAGAGGATGCCCGCCACCCCGGTCGTGAGCCAGACCGCGATCAGGGTGCGCCGGCGCTCGCGCAGCGACAGCGCCACCATCAGCGCCAGATAGCCGACGATCACCGTGACCGGCCATGGCCACGGGCGGCCCGCGACACCGTCGGCGCCGGTCAGTGTGGCCGCGCAGAGGACGTCCGCGGTGAAGATCACCCACCATGCCTGGAGCGGCCGGGTCACCGCGAGCAGCAGCGGCACGCTCTGCGCGGTGGCCAGCGCGCCGGCCAGGCCGCCGGCCATGCCGTAGTCCTGGTGCAGGAGATGGACCCCGGTCGGCAGCAGCGACACCGCGAATCCGAACGCCACCACGTACGGCAGCCCGCGCACCCAGCGGCGCCGGACGCTGCCGAACAGCGGGGTGCCGGGGCGGTGGGGGGTGCCGAGCTCGGTGGCGAGCATGCGCAGCGGAGGCCGCGCGGCCCGCAGCACCCGGCGGGTGACGCGCAGCGCCTGAGCGCGGGCCGGCGGGCGTCCGTCGCCGCCGGCCGGCTCGTCTTCGGGGGTGAGGGATCGTGTGGACATCGCGGGATCAATGTAAGCGGACCGTCCGCACCCCGGCGTCATACCGTGGTGCGGGCTTCGATCCCGTACCACGGTATGACGTGGGGGCCGGCCGTCACAGCTCCGCCAGCAACTCCGCCTTCTTCGCGCCGAATTCGGCGTCCGTCAGCAGTCCCGCCTCGTGCAGCTCGCCGAGGTGCCGGATCCGGTCGGCGATGTCGGCGGGGTTCCGGCCGGTGTCGCCGGCCCGCCACACCGGCGCCCGCTCCGCGCTCTCCGGTGCCGCCCCGGCGGCCCGCACGGCCTGGAGGACGGCGGCCGCGAACGGCAGGGACTCGTGCACCGTCCCGTAGCCGAGCCCGAAGACCACCGCGGCCGGGTTCTCGTCCGCCTCGCCCGGCCGCGTCTCGGGCGCAGCGCGCTCCAGCAGCCGCAGATAGCCGTTGAAGATCTCCGGCGAGCGCCACTCCACACCGGCCAACTCGCCGACCGCGAAGGTCTGGTCGCCGCTCTTCCACTTCGCCGACGAGGCGCCCGTCCAGAACCAGCGGAAGGCCACCGTGCTGCCGTCGAAGGACGCCTTGCCGTCGTATGCCTTGAAGTGCAGCGGAGCCTCGGGGGCGGCCACCAGATACCGCTCGGCGGGCTCCTCGGCGCCCGGCCCCAGGGCGCCGCGCAGCTCGTCGGCGTAGTACGAGGCCAGCGTCTCGCGCTCGGCGGGCAGCACCAGGCGGTAGGGGTCGGCGTCCTCCTTGAGCTGGCCGTTCGCCGCCTCCATCAGGGGGTCGGCGCCCCGCCGCGGCACGGCGTGCAGCACCACCGTGCCGCGCCTGCCCTGGGAAACCGTGACGGATCTCAGCGCCTCGTAGGGGATGCGTCGCTCGCCGAGTGCCTGGAACAGCTTCGGCCTGCGGATCCCCCGTTCGAAGCGGATGAGTACGGAGTCCGAGTCGAACTCCCAGACGGCGTGAAAACCGGCCAGAACATCACCCATGTGGCTCATCGTAAGCGGGCGGTTGCCCGCCCGTCCCCCTTCCGGACACCAGTGCTCCGCGTGTCGAGGGGCGTCCGGTCGCCCGGCGGTTGCCCTTGCCCTGTTCACGTCACCGGGCCAGGGCGCGGTTCCCGCGGCCGGCGGCCGGTCGTCAGGCCAGGTCCGTGCTGCACCGGGGGTCGCTCGCGGCGCAGTCCACCGAGCCGAGGGCGCCGACCCCGACCAGGGCGAAGTTGTGCAGGCTCTGGGTGCCGGGCGCGAAGTACCCGGCGTGCCCGTCCGCGCCCTCGGCGGACAGGATCCGGGCACCGAAGGACGGGTCGACCGGGTCGGCGCCGTGGCCGAGCCCGCCGAACTCCAGGTACGGCACGTCCTGGATCCAGTCGTCGGCGTCCCGCATCGCCCAGACCCGGGCGTGCGTGCCCAGGCCCGACAGGCTCCCGGCGCGCATGCCGGGGCTGCCCGCCACCGCGATGTCGGTGACGTTGTCCGGCAGGTCCCGGGCCGCGACCCCGCACACCACGGACCCGTAGCTGTGGCAGAACAGCGAGACCGATTCGCCAGACGGCAGCGCGCTCACCAGGGAGCGCAGCCGGAGCGCACCGGCCGCGGCGAGCTGCCCGGTGGCCGCCTCGACGCCGACCCCGGCAGGCGTGGTGTAGTCGGCCCACGCGATCACCGCCGTGTGGGTGCCGGGGCTGGCGTTCCGCTCGGCGCGGTAGAGCGACTTCGCCATGCCCACGGGGGCGGTCGTCGCCCTGGCGGTGCGCTCGAAGGTCGACAGGTTGGTGTCCACGCCGGGCACCACCACCGAGACCCGCTTGGCCGTGGCGAGGTCGCCGAAGACCTCTGCGACCCGGCCGTTGCCCGCCGGGTCGAAGGCCAGGATCTGGCGGTCGGGGCTCATCAGCGATTCCATGCGGTGCATCAGCCGGGCCGCCTCCTGGCGGCCGACGGGCGTGAGCCGGTGGTCGCCCGAGCGCCGTTTCTCGACCTTGCGGGCGTCGTCGATCGCCGAGCGGTTGGCCTGGTACCGCAAGGAGACGGGGGCGCCGTCCATGTTGCCGACGACCAGCGGGAAGCGGTCCGTCAGCTGCCGGCGCTCGGCCCGGTCGAGAGTGGCGAAGAACGCGCGGAGGGCGGCCGGCGCGGCGTCCGGGGCGGGCAGCGGCCGTCCGTGGAACGTGGCCTGCTGCCAGGCGGCCCTCGCGGTGGCCAGCGGGTTGGCGTCCTCCTTGGTGCTTCTGATGGCCGTCCAGCCCGTCAGGGCGAGCATCACGAACACCACCAGCAGGGCGAGCGAGGCACGCCACGCGGTGGACTGCAGGAAACCGGAGGAGGGGCCGAGGCCCGGGAAAGAAGTCACCGCGGGCCACCCTAGGAGACGGGGGAGGGCGCCCGTCGGGCGCGGTGAGGCATCTCACGTTTGATGCAGGGGGTTTGTGTCAAAACGCACAGGGTGCGCGGGCGTCCGGAGCTCGGTCGCACACACTCGATCTCGTTGCCGCGTGAACCGATCACGCACTGACAGGCGGGTGTTACCCCTGGTCGTGGGCGTGTTCGCGACCGGAGCTGACGGGGGTCCGGTCCGTGCGCCAGTCGACCTCGATGGCCGGCCCGATGTGGTCCAGGTAGGAGCGGGTCACCTCGCGGATCGCCGCCACGCTGCAGTCGTGCCCCTCGCCCCACACCTTTCCGGCCACCCGCATCACCCCGCTGAACGCCGCGACCAGCACCCGCGGACGGGGGTCGGCGTCCACGTCCAGCCCCTCGCGCCGGGCGATCAACTGGGCGATCTGCTCCTCCAGTTCGGTGGAGCGCCGCAGATACGCGGCGACCAGCGCCGGCGTCGACTCGATCATCTGGAACGTGCGCATGTGCAGGTCCACCGGGACCACCGACGCGATGGCGCTGCCGATCTCGTCCCAGGCGGTCATCACGGCGCTGCGCAGGGCCGTGAGCGGCGGCTCGTCCGCCGGGCGGGAGCGCAGCTCCTCCAGGAACCGGACCTCGACCATGTCCTGGACGGCGAAGACCACTTCCTGCTTGTTGGCGAAGTAACGGAAGAAGGTGCGCTGGGAGACGTCCACGGCCTCGGCGATCTCGTCGATCGTCGTCTCCTCGTAGCCCTGCTCGGTGAAGAGCTCCAGCGCCGCGCGGATCAGGGCGTCCCGGGTGCGCTGCTTCTTGCGCTCGCGCAGCCCGCCGGAGGGGGGTGTCCGCGGCGTCGGGTCCGTCATCCTGCGCCGCCTTTCCGTGGTGTTCTCGCTGCTCAGGATACCTGTGAGGGAAATGACAGTTACCGACTCATGAATTGCTTTGTCAACTGTCAGTGGCTGACATTAGCCTCGCGAGTATGAGCTCACAGACCCCGGTCGCCGACGTCGCGCCGGAAGTTCCCGTACCGGAGCCTCGCAAGGGGCTGCGGGGCCATCCCTGGCTGACTCTCTTCTCCGTCGCCATCGGCGTCATGATGGTGGCGCTGGACGGCACGATCGTCGCCATCGCCAACCCGGCCATCAAGGAGGACCTCCAAGCCTCGCTGGCCGACGTGCAGTGGATCACCAACGGCTACATGCTCGCCCTGGCCGTCTCGCTGATCACGGCCGGCAAGCTCGGTGACCGCTTCGGCCACCGCCAGACCTTCCTCGTCGGCATCCTCGGCTTCGCCGCCGCCTCCGCCGCCATCGGCTTCTCCAGCCAGGTCGCGCTGGTGATCTTCTTCCGGGTGCTCCAGGGGCTGTTCGGCGCGCTGCTGATGCCCGCCGCGCTGGGCCTGCTGCGCGCCACCTTCCCCGCCGAGAAGCTGAACATGGCGATCGGCATCTGGGGCATGGTCATCGGCGCCTCCACCGCCGGCGGCCCGATAGTCGGCGGGCTGCTGGTCGAGCACGTCAGCTGGCAGTCCGTGTTCTTCATCAACGTGCCGGTCGGCGTGCTCGCCCTCGCCCTCGGCCTGGTGATCCTCAAGGACCACCGCGCGGAGAACGCCCCCCGGTCCTTCGACATCCCCGGCATCGTGCTGCTGTCCGCCGCGATGTTCTGCCTCATCTGGCCGCTGATCAAGGCCACGGAGTGGGGCTGGGGCTCCATGACGACCTGGGGCTTCCTGATCGGCGCGGTCGTCCTCTTCGGACTCTTCGCCGTCTTGGAGACCAGGGTCCGTGAGCCGCTGATCCCGCTGCGGATGTTCCGCTCGGTGCCGCTGACCGCGGGCACGGTCCTGATGGTGCTGATGGCCTTCGCCTTCATGGGCGGCCTGTTCTTCGTGACGTTCTACCTGCAGAACGTGCACGGCATGAGCCCCGTCGACAGCGGACTGCACCTGCTCCCGCTGACCGGCATGATGATCGTCGGCTCGCCGCTCGCGGGCGCGCTGATCACCAAGTTCGGCCCGCGGATCCCGCTGGTCGGCGGCATGGTCCTCACCGCCGTCGCGATGTTCGGCATGTCCGGGCTGGACGCCGGCACCACCACCGGCCCGATGTCCGTCTGGTTCGCGCTGCTCGGCCTGGGCCTCGCGCCCGTCATGGTCGGCGCCACCGAGGTCATCGTGGGCAACGCCCCGCTGGAGCTGTCCGGTGTCGCCGGCGGTCTGCAGCAGGCCGCGATGCAGGTCGGCGGCAGCCTCGGCACGGCCGTGCTCGGCGCGGTGATGGCCTCCCGCGTCGACCGCGACCTGCCGGGCAACTGGCAGGGGGCGGGCCTGCCGCCGCTGCGGCCGGAGCAACTGTCCCAGGTGTCCGACGCGGTCTCGGCGGGCCTCGCGCCGGTGCCGAAGGGCACCCCGAAGCCGTTCGCCGAGAAGATCGCCGCGGTCGCCCACGACACCTTCGTCTCCGGCATGGGCCTGGCCTTCACGGTCGCCTGCGGGGTGGCGGTCCTCGCCGCCGTCGTCGCGCTCTTCACCAAGCGCGGGGCGAACGCCGAGGCGGGCGCCGGCGTCGGCCACATCTGACCGCCGCCGCAACGGAGTTCCGCGGCACCACCCGGTCCGCCCCATCGGCGCGCGGCCGGCCGAGACACCTTCTCGGCCGGCCGCGCGCCGTCGTACGTATGGGGCCGGGGCGGTGAGCCGGCGGTTGTGCCGCAGGTGTGCATCGTCGCCCCGCCCACGCCGGGTACCCGCCTCCGCCATGCCCTCGCGGCGCCCGCGCCCCGCCTCGTGCCGCCTCTCGCCGTCGGCCCAACGGGGTTTTCTGGCTGGGATGTTGGCCGGGATGTGCCCTACCCCTCCCGGCTGCGACCGCCCGACAGTCACCCGCACCCCGCACCCCGCACCCCGCACCCCGCACCCCGCACCCCGCACCCCGCACCCCGCACCCCGCACCCCGCACCCCGCACCCCGCACCCCGCACCCCGCA
>NZ_JBIVOW010000003.1:0-79584 GCF_044754325.1 Streptomyces sp. NPDC093097 | reverse complement strand
GCCGACCGCCGATCGGCCTGCTGAGGGACCGTCGTCCGCCGGCCCAACGTGCTCGGACCATGCTCGACCCGCCGCTCATCCCCGCTCTGGGGCGTCAACGCCCCGTCGCGTGCGGCCCTCTCCCCTCAACCACCCCTCCCCAGGCGGCACTTGGCCTCCAGGCAGCGGCCGCATCCCTCATTCGGGTGACCCGAACCGGGAACCGCCGCGCCATGTCCGCTCCTCCTGGCCGGCGCTGCCGCCCGATCCCCTTGCCGGGTAAGGGGAGAACGGTTTCCGCACCCCGCTCCCGGCACGACCCGGGCGTCAACGGCGCACCGTCGCGGGCGCGTTGAAGCCCGACGGGTTATCCCCATACCTGATCCGGGTGGAGCCGTCGCCACGGCCTTGGCGGAGGCATTCGCTCCGCCGCACGCTCGATCCCGAACCCGCCGTGGGCACCCGCCCGCCGCGGACCTCACCGCCGTGACCCGCGCAGCGACCGCGCGGCCCGCCACGGCCACGACACCGGGGGAGAGATTCCCATGCGCAACCGCATGTTCCGCACCGTCCGCAGCACCGCGTTCGTCACCGGCCTCGCCGCACTGACCGCCGTGCTGGTCACCCCGTCCGCCGTGGGCGCACCGAGCGCCCGCACGACCGGCGGCGGCGCCCCCGCGGCCGGCGACTGCTCGGCCGGCCAGCTGTGCCTCTGGTCGGAGGCGGAATTCGGCGGCCGGCGGCAGGTCCACGAGCTGTCCGGCACCGACATGGAGAGCTGCGTGGCCCTGCCCAAGGGTATGACCGCCGCCTCGCTCGCCAACCGCACCGGCCGGCCGGTCACCACGTACCAGAGCGACGTCTGCGAGGAGACCGGGGAGTTCGACACCTACCCGGGCGGTGGCAGCTGGGTGCCCCGATCCCCCTACCAGGTAAGGGCGTTCAAGCTGTGGGAGCACTGAGCCGTCCGCCCACGGCGGACGCCCCGCGCCCCCCGACCGGCGGGCTTCGCCGGTCGGGGGGCGCGGGGGAGAGGGGGCGGCGGTCGGCCGCGGGCAGGTCAGGCGTCGCCGCCGGCCTCACCCGCGTCGGCGGCCGTCACGTCCAGCAGCCGGTAGCGGTCGAGCGCCTGCTTGAGCAGCGAGCGGTCGACCTTGCCCTCCTTGGCCAGCTCGGTGAGCACGGCCAGCACGATCGACTGGGCGTCGATGTGGAAGAAGCGGCGGGCGGCGCCGCGGGTGTCCGCGAAGCCGAAGCCGTCGGCGCCCAGCGACTGGTAGGTGCCCGGTACCCAGCGCGCGATCTGGTCCGGGACGGACCGCATCCAGTCCGAGACCGCGACCGTCGGGCCCTCGGCGCCTTGGAGCTTGCGCGTCACGTACGGCACGCGCTGCTCCTCCTCCGGGTGGAGCAGGTTGTGCTCCTCGACCTCCACCGCCTCGCGGCGCAGCTCGTTCCAGGAGGTCGCCGACCACACGTCGGCCTTGACGTTCCACTCCTCGGCGAGGATCCGCTGGGCCTCCTCGGCCCACGGGACCGCGACGCCCGAGGCGAGGATCTTGGCCTGGTGCTCGCCCTTCTCGCCCGGCTTGATCCGGTGCAGACCCTTGAGGATGCCCTCGACGTCGACGTCCTCCGGCTCGGCCGGGTGCACGATCGGCTCGTTGTAGACCGTCAGGTAGTAGAAGACGTCCTCGCCGGGCCGGCCGTCGGCGGTCTCGCCGTACATCCGCCGCAGACCGTCCTTGACGATGTGCGCGATCTCGTAGCCGTAGGCCGGGTCGTAGGCGACGCAGGCGGGGTTGGTGGAGGCCAGCAGCTGGGAGTGGCCGTCGGCGTGCTGGAGGCCCTCACCGGTCAGCGTGGTGCGGCCGGCGGTCGCGCCGAGCACGAAGCCGCGCGAGAGCTGGTCGGCCATCTGCCAGAACTGGTCGCCGGTGCGCTGGAACCCGAACATCGAGTAGAAGACGTAGACCGGGATCAGCGGCTCGCCGTGGGTGGCGTAGGCGGAGCCGGCCGCGATCAGCGACGCGGTGCAGCCGGCCTCGGTGATGCCGTCGTGCAGCATCTGGCCGGTCGGCGACTCCTTGTAGGCCAGCAGCAGCTCGCGGTCGACCGACTCGTAGGCCTGGCCCAGCGGGTTGTAGATCTTGGCCGACGGGAAGAACGCGTCCATGCCGAAGGTGCGGTACTCGTCCGGGGCGATCGGCACGAAGCGCTTGCCGATCTCCTTGTCCCGCATCAGGTCCTTCAGGACGCGGACGAACGCCATGGTCGTGGCGATCTTCTGGTGCCCCGAGCCCTTCTTGGCGGTGGCGTACGCCTTGTCGCCGGGCAGCGCCAGCGGCTTGGCGCGCACGACCCGGGTCGGCACATAACCGCCCAGCGCCTTGCGGCGGTCGTGCATGTACTGGATCTCCTCGGAGTCCGGGCCCGGGTGGTAGTACGGCGGCAGGCCGTCCTCCAGGTCCTTGTCCGGGATGGGCAGGTGCAGCCGGTCGCGGAAGCGCTTGAGGTCCTCGACCGTCAGCTTCTTCATCTGGTGCGTGGCGTTGCGGCCCTCGAAGTTCGGGCCGAGCGTCCAGCCCTTGACGGTCTGGGCCAGGATCACGGTCGGCTGGCCCTTGTGGGCCTTGGCCGCCGCGTACGCCGCGAAGATCTTCCGGTGGTCGTGACCGCCGCGGCCCAGGTGCAGGATCTGGTCGTCGGACATGTTCGCGACCATGGCGCGCAGCCGCTGGTCGTCACCGAAGAAGTGCTCGCGGATGTACGAACCGGTCTCGGTGGCGTACGTCTGGAACTGGCCGTCGGGGGTGCTGTTGAGCTTGTTGACCAGGATGCCGTCGCGGTCCTGCGCCAGCAGCGGGTCCCAGCTGCGGTCCCAGACCAGCTTGATGACGTTCCAGCCGGCGCCGCGGAACTGCGACTCCAGCTCCTGCATGATCTTGCCGTTGCCGCGGACCGGGCCGTCCAGGCGCTGGAGGTTGCAGTTGACGACGAAGGTCAGGTTGTCCAGGCCCTCGCGGGCGGCGATGGACAGCTGGCCGAGCGACTCCGGCTCGTCCATCTCGCCGTCGCCGAGGAACGCCCAGACATGCGACTTGGAGGTGTCGGCGATGCCGCGGGCCTCCATGTAGCGGTTCATCCGGGCCTGGTAGATCGCGCCGAGCGGGCCGAGACCCATCGAGACGGTCGGGAACTCCCAGAAGTCCGGCATCAGCCGCGGGTGCGGGTAGCTGGACAGCCCGTTGGGAGCCTTGGACTTCTCCTGGCGGAAGGCGTCCAACTGGTTCTCGGAGAGCCGGTCCAGCAGGTAGGCGCGGGCGTAGATGCCGGGGGAGGCGTGGCCCTGGAAGAAGACCTGGTCGCCGCCGTCGCCCTCGTCCTTGCCGCGGAAGAAGTGGTTGAAGCCCACGTCGTACAGCGAGGCGGAGGAGGCGAAGGTGGCGATGTGGCCGCCGACGCCGATGCCCGGGCGCTGGGCGCGGGAGACCATGACAGCGGCGTTCCACCGGGTCGCGTTGAGGACCTTGCGCTCGACCTCCTCGTTGCCCGGGAAGAACGGCTCGTCCTTGGTCGCGATGGTGTTGACGTAGTCCGTGCTGCGCATCTCGGGCACGGCCACGCGCCGTTCGCGGGCGCGCTCGATCAGGCGGAGCATGAGGTAGCGGGCGCGTTCCCGGCCTCGCTCGTCGACGGCCGCGTCGAGCGAGTCGAGCCATTCCTGGGTCTCTTCGGGATCGAAGTCCGGGACCTGGCTGGGAAGGCCGCCAATGATGATCGGGTTTCGATCGGATCCGGAAGCCACGCTGTTCCTTCGTGTTCGGTTCGTATCGTGCTCTGCCTGCTGTTGCCGCTGTGCACGGGGACGAAAGCTGTCTGTGCCGTGTGTCGCGCCGTCTTCCATCGTGTACCGAGCCACTGGGCTACGTCACCTCTACCGATGGGTAACCATCCGCTGAGAGAGGGCGCTGAGCGGGCCGATTCCTGTGGTCGGCCAAATCGAACCTTACGCCCATCTCGAAACGCGCCGGCGTGCGGTCGGACGGCGCCCGGCGGCGGAGTCGAGAAGCTCCGATACCCTGCGCGGGGGCCATTCCTTCCCCCCTACCCCATATACCCGGCACAATGCTGTGGTGCGTATCACTTCATGGTGTCCTGGTGGGGGTGGGAACGTGCCGGTGGGCCCGTCGAGCGTCACCGTTTCGGCGGTCTCGATCGCCGGGTACTTGCGCGATCCGCCCGGCACGTGTGGACTACGCCCAATGCTCCGCGCACGCGCGGAGCCCCCGACTTATTTCCGAAAGACGACAGGAGGCAATCCGTGAGCGCGACCGCGGACCACGCGGAGGAGCGGACCAACCCTGCCACCAAGCTGGGGTTCGAGCCCGGACAGGTGGTCCAGGAGATCGGCTACGACGACGACGTCGAGCAGGAACTCCGTGAAGGCATTGAGGCCATCATCGGCCAGGAACTTGAGGACGAGGACTACGACGACGTCGCCGATGTCGTCGTCCTGTGGTTCCGGGACGAGGACGGTGATCTCACGGACGCGCTGGTGGACGCCATCGGTCTGATCGATGAGGGCGGCCAGATCTGGCTGCTGACGCCCAAGACAGGGCGCACCGGCTACATCGAGCCGAGCGACATCAACGAGGCCGCGCAGACCTCGGGTCTGTCCCAGACCCGGAGCATCAACGCGGGCAAGGACTGGACCGGCAGCCGGCTGATCTCGCCCAAGCGCTGACCGCGCCACCCGACGTTCCTCGCCGAGCCCCTTCCGGATCGTTCCGGAAGGGGCTCGGTGCAGTTCAGACGGGGTGCGCCGGCCGTAGGGGCGGGCGCGTAGGGTGGTCGCGTCCAGAGTGGTCAGTGATGCGGAAGGACGCAGTCCCATGGCGATCGAGGTCGGCACCAAGGCTCCGGATTTCGAGCTGAAGAACCAGCACGGCGAGCTGGTGAGGCTCTCCGACTTCCGCGGTGAGAAGAACGTCGTCCTGCTCTTCTACCCGTTCGCCTTCACCGGTGTGTGCACCGGCGAGCTGTGCGCGCTCCGGGACGAGCTGCCCAAGTTCGTCAACGACGACGTGCAGTTGCTGGCGGTCTCCAACGACTCCCCGTTCTCGCAGCGGATCTTCGCCGAGCAGGAGGGGCTCACGTACCCGCTGCTGTCGGACTTCTGGCCGCACGGCGAGGCGTCCAGGGCGTACGGCGTCTTCGACGAGGAGAAGGGCTGCGCGGTCCGCGGCACCTTCGTCATCGACAAGGAGGGCGTGGTGCGCTGGACGGTCGTCAACGGCCTGCCCGACGCCCGCGACCTGAACGACTACGTCAAGGCCCTCGAAGCGCTCTGAGCGGTGTGCGCGGCGGCCGGGCGGACATGCGTCGCGATCTGATCGCGATATCTGCGCGCGGCGGGAACCCGTCACTAGGATCGGATCGTTGATCCGATGCCATGCACGATGGGGGCGCACATCATGACGTACCCCTCGAATCTACGGGAGGACTCGTGGGAGTCAGCCTCAGCAAGGGCGGCAACGTCTCGCTGACGAAGGAAGCCCCCAATCTGACCGCCGTTCTCGTCGGTCTGGGCTGGGACGCGCGTACCACCACCGGTACCGACTTCGACCTGGATGCCAGTGCCCTGCTGACGAACGACCAGGGCAAGGTCGCCAACGACCAGAACTTCGTGTTCTTCAACAACCTCAAGAGCCCCTGCGGCTCGGTGGAGCACACCGGCGACAACACCACCGGTGAGGGCGAGGGCGACGACGAGGCCATCAAGGTGAACCTCGCCGGCATCCCCGCCGACGTCCACAAGGTCGTGTTCCCGGTGTCGATCTACGACGCCGAGACCCGCCAGCAGAGCTTCGGCCAGGTGCGCAACGCCTACATCCGCGTCGTCAACGAGGCCGACGGCAAGGAGCTGGCGCGCTACGACCTGAGCGAGGACGCCTCGACCGAGACCGCCATGGTCTTCGGTGAGCTGTACCGCAACGGCGCGGAGTGGAAGTTCCGTGCCATCGGTCAGGGCTACGCCTCGGGCCTGCGCGGCATCGCGCAGGACTTCGGCGTCAACGTCTGACCGCACGACGCTGCCGTGTCCGGCGCCGTACGCCCCGGTCCGGGGAGTGCGGCGCCGGACGCGTTTGCGGGGCGCCGGCGGTGCCCCGCACCGACACCGGGGAGGAACCACACCATGAGCGTCACGCTCGCCAAGGGAGGCAACGTCTCCCTGTCCAAGGCCGCGCCGAACCTCACCCAGATCGCCGTGGGCCTCGGCTGGGACGCGCGGTCCACCACGGGAGCACCGTTCGACCTCGACGCCAGCGCGCTGCTGTGCGGGTCGGGCCGGGTGCTGGGGGACGAGTACTTCGTCTTCTACAACAACCTCACGAGTCCGGAGGGCTCCGTCGAGCACACCGGTGACAACCTCACCGGTGAGGGCGAGGGCGACGACGAGACGATCCTGGTCGACCTCACCCGGGTCCCCGCGGAGGTGGACGCGATCGTCTTCCCGGTCTCGATCCACGAGGCCGATCTGCGCGGCCAGAGTTTCGGCCAGGTCGGCAACGCCTTCATCCGGATCGTCGACCAGGCCGACGGCGGCGAGCTCGCCCGCTACGACCTCAGCGAGGACGCCGCCGGCGAAACCGCGATGATCTTCGGCGAGGTCTACCGCCGCAACGGCGAGTGGAAGTTCCGCGCCGTGGGCCAGGGGTACGCCTCCGGGCTGCGCGGTATCGCCCTGGACTTCGGGGTCGACGTCGAGTGAGCGCCGTCTCCCGGGCGCCGTCCGCCCGCCGCCAGGGTCCGGCCCGGGCCGTCGCGGCCGGCCGGGGCCCGGGACCTGCGGTTCTCCGACCGATTGGGGGCCGACCGCCCCGGACGGCGAGCGGGAGCTCTAGAATTCGGTCAACGTTTCGCAAAGCGCCGCGCACGGGCGCGGGGGACCCTCACAGCTAAGGATTGGGTAGGGCAGTGCTCCTGAAAACGTTTGGCTGGTCGTTCGCCATCACGGTGCTCGGCCTCGGTCTGGCCGGCGTGCTCTGGGGGTGGCAGGGCCTCGCGATCGTGGGGATCCTCTCCATCCTGGAGATCTCGCTCTCCTTCGACAACGCGGTCATCAACGCGGGCATCCTGCGCAAGATGAACGCCTTCTGGCAGCGGATCTTCCTCACGGTCGGCATCCTCGTCGCGGTGTTCGGCATGCGGCTGGTGTTCCCGGTCGTCATCGTCGCGGTCACCGCGAAGCTGGGGCCGATCGAGGCGGTCCAACTCGCCGTCAACGACAAGGCCCACTACCAGGAACTGGTCACCAGCGCCCACCCGGCCATCGCGGCCTTCGGTGGTGTCTTCCTGCTGATGATCTTCCTTGACTTCCTCTTCGAGCACCGCGAGCACGCCTGGCTGTCGTGGATCGAGAGGCCGCTGGCCCGGATCGGCAAGCTCGACACCCTCTCGGTCATCGTCGCCCTGGTCGTCCTGCTGGTGAGCGCCCTGACGCTGGCGCCGCACGCCGCGCACGGCGGCGCCGACAAGACCGTCACGGTCCTGCTTTCCGGCATCGCGGGCCTGATCACCTACCTCGTCGTCGGCGGGGTCTCCGGCTACTTCGAGGGCCGGCTGGAGGACGACGAGGCGGAGGACGAGGACGGCGCCGCGGCGACCGCGGTGGAGAAGAAGGGCGCCGGCGCCGGCTCCGCGGTGGGCCTGGCCGGCAAGGCGGCCTTCTTCATGTTCCTCTACCTGGAGGTCATCGACGCCTCGTTCTCCTTCGACGGCGTCATCGGCGCGTTCGCCATCACCAACGACATCTTCGAGATGGCGCTGGGTCTGGGCATCGGCGCGATGTACATCCGCTCGCTGACCGTCTTCCTGGTCCGCAAGGGGACGTTGGACGACTACGTCTACCTGGAGCACGGCGCCCACTACGCCATCGGCGCCCTGGGCGTCATCCTGCTCGTGACGATCCGGTTCGAGGTCAGCGAGGTCGTCACCGGCCTGATCGGCGTGGTGCTGATCGCGCTCTCCTTCGGCTCGTCGGTGCTGCGCAACCGACGGGAGGGCAAACCGGGCCAGGAGGTCCCGTCGCAGCCGGAAGTGACATCCGGAGTGTGACGGGCCTCTGAATGAGGAACGCTTTGTGCGGGGCGGCCATCGGGGAGACACCCAGCGGCCGCCCCGTACTGGGTCTGGGGCCATAGCGATGGGGTGGGCAAGGTGTCGTTCCTGGGGAACTTGTGGCGTAGCAACGCGCCGAAGTTCGACGGCGGTGGCGCGTCGTACGTCGTCGAGCTGACGAAGCGGAATCCGGTCGTCTCGCTGACGAAGCAGGGAGCGGCCGCCGGGCATCTGCGGGTCAACCTGAGCTGGCAGATGCGGACTTCGGACTTCGGCGAGCGCGGGGGGCAGCGCTCCGGCAGCCTGCTGCGGAATCCGAGCCGGCTGTTCAAGCCGGAGATCGTCCAGGCCCAGGGCCAGGCCGTGGTCAACGTCGACCTGGATCTGGCCTGCCTGTACGAGCTCAAGGACGGCACCAAGGGCGTGGTGCAGCCGCTGGGCGACTTCCTCGGCGACCTCAACGGCTCGCCGTACATCAAGCTCAGCGGCGACGACCGGTTCGGTTCCGGGTCCGGCGAGACGCTCTACATCAATCTGGACCACCGCGACGAGATAAAGCGGATGCTGATCTTCGTCTACATCTACGACGGGACCCCGGCGTTCGACCGCACGCACGCGGTGGTGACCCTCTACCCGAGCAGCGGGCCGCGGGTCGAGGTCAAGCTGGACGAGCGGGCCCCGCAGGCCCGTTCCTGCGCCGTCTTCATGCTGGAGAACGGCAAGGACGGCCTGACGGTGCGCCGCGAGGTGAAGTACGTCTACGGCTTCCAGGCCGAGCTGGACCGGCTCTACGGCTGGGGGCTCCAGTGGGGACGGGGCTACAAGTCCAAGGTCTGAAGCGGGACTTCACGACCGGCCCGCGCACGGCGGGCATCTGACGGACGCGGCGGCCGGGCCGCGGGGACGTGCGCAACGCCCCCGCGGCCCGGCCGCCTCCGGTGCGTCAGCGGTGCTGGAACTGCGGCCCCTGGGGCGGCAGTACGAACGAGGGGTCGGGGACGAACGGCTGCGGCTGCGGTTGGGGCGGCGGGCCCGGGTAGCCGTACGCCGGGGCGGGCGGCTGCTGGGGCGGGTAGCCGGGCGCCTGGGGCGGCGGGCCGGGATAGCCGTAGGCCGGGGGCTGCGGCGGCGGGGGCGGGACGTCGGCCGGGTAGCCGTAGCCGCCGGTGGGCGGGGAGGGCAGCGGGGCGGCGGAGAACGGCTCCGGCATCCCGTCCGGGACGTGCTGGGTCACCGCCTCCGGGTCGGTCCGCGGGGCGCCGGCCGGTGGTGCGGTGGCCTCCTCGGGCCAGGCGCCGGGCGGCGGTGAGACCGGGGTGGCCGGGGCGGGGGCGGGCGGTACGTCCGCGGGGCGCTCGACCGCCGTGGTGGGGTCCTCCGCCCGCGGCTCGGGGACGGCCGCCCCGGGGGCCGTCCGGCCGGCGGCGGAGCCCTCGTCGGCGGCCCCGTCGCCCCCCTCGTTCTCGTCCACCGAGATGCCGAACTCCGTGGCCAGGCCGACCAGTCCGCTCTGGTAGCCCTGCCCCAGGGCCCGGAACTTCCAACCCTCGCCGCGCCGGTACAGCTCCCCGCAGATCAGCGCGGTCTCCTCGCCCGTGTCGGGCACCACGTCGAAGACCGCGAGCGGCTCGGCGCCGTCCGCCGCCGCGTCGTACAGCAGCACCCGCAGGTCGCTCACGCCGGCGAACGGGCCGCCGTCGGAGGAGGCGGCGAGCACCACCCGCGCCACCGAGGCGTCCAGCTGGGCCAGTTCCGCCTCGATGGTGTCGGTGAGGGCGTCGGACAGCCGGGTCTTGGGCAGGTGCCGGACCAGGCCGCTGGGGTGCCGCGGCTGGTTGTAGAAGACGAAGTCCTCGTCGGAGCGCACGCGTCCGTCCGGCCCCACCAGCAGGGCCGAGGCGTCGACGTCCGGCACACCGGCGCCCGGCGTCCAGCGCAGGACGGCCCGGACGGCCGTGGCGTCGAGGGGTACGTTCGACCCTTTCAGCATCGCGTGCGTCATGCGGCAATCCTGCCTTCCCACTGGTGGCGGCCACAACGCGGGGGCCGGGTGCGGCCCCTCCCGGACACCGGCCGGCCACGTCGGCGGGACGCGGATTTCCGGCCGGCGGGAACTTTCGCGCACCCCACAGACGTACGATTACCGGCTGGATCCAGACAGCGGGACGCGGCGGGGCGCCCGAGTACCGCGTGATACGGGGAGTTGTATGCGGCACTTTGGGCACGTTGCGCCCGATCTCCGGAAGGCTCTGTTCCACAAGGAGCCGGCGGAGTTCACCGCCGATTCCCCGGCCCGTGTGCTCGCGACCGCGCTCGGCGCGACGCTCTACAGCCCGGCCACCCGCCCCCGTCTCGCCGCCGACGTCCGCAAGCAGGCCGCCCGCGGTGTGACGTCCATGGTGCTGTGCCTGGAGGACTCCATCGGCGACGGCGACGTGGCGGCCGGCGAGGAGAACCTCGTCCGGCAGTTCGGCCTGCTCGACGCGGCCGCCGACGACGGCGAGGACCTCCCGCTGCTCTTCATCCGGGTCCGCGAACCGGCCCAAATACCCGACCTGGTGGGCCGGTTGGGACGCTCCGTGCGCAGGCTGTCCGGATTTGTGCTTCCCAAGTTCACCGCGGAGCGCGGCGCGCCCTTCCTGGCGGCGCTGGCGGAGGCCGAATCGGCCTGCGGGCGGCGGCTGTTCGCGATGCCGGTGCTGGAGTCCCCCCAACTGCTCCACCTGGAGAGCCGCGCCGCGACCCTGGCGGGCATCGCCCGCACCGTCGGCGGCCACCGCGACCGGGTGCTCGCGCTGCGCCTGGGCGTCACCGACTTCTGCTCCGCCTACGGGCTGCGCCGGGCCCCCGACATGACCGCCTACGACGTCCAGATCGTCGCCTCCGTCATCGCCGACGTGGTCAACGTCCTCGGCCGTGCGGACGGCACCGGCTTCACCGTCACCGGCCCGGTGTGGGAGTACTTCCGGATGCACGAGCGGATGTTCAAACCGCAGCTGCGCCGCAGCCCGTTCCTGGGCGAGGCCGAGGAGCTGCGCTCCGATCTGATCGAGCACGACATGGACGGGCTGCTGCGCGAGATCGAACTGGACCGCGCCAACGGCCTGACCGGCAAGACCTGCATCCACCCCTCGCACGTCGCCCCGGTGCACGCGCTGTCGGTCGTCAGCCACGAGGAGTACAGCGACGCCACCGACATCCTGCGGCCCGAGCGCGGGGCCGGCGGGGTGCTGCGCTCCTCGTACACCAACAAGATGAACGAGGTGAAGCCGCACCGCGCCTGGGCCGAGCGGACGCTGCTGCGCGCCGAGGCGTTCGGCGTGGCCCGCGAGGACGTCGGCTTCGTGGAGCTGCTGACCGCGAGCCTGACACCGGCATGATCCGGCGGCCACCGAAGACCACCAGCGAGAGCGACGGCATGAACGACGGTACGGACCCGACGACGCAGGAGGCACGGCACGTGGTGTGGACGGGAGAGTGGGTCGCGAAGCGGCTCGGGGTCGCCCTCAGCGGCGCGGACGACCTGCCGGACCTGCTCGGGCTGGCGCTGCGGCGCAACCCCAAGCGTGCCCACCTGCTGGTCTCCAACGTGCTCGGCAAGCACGTACCGCAGCGCCCGGAGGCGGTGCACGGAGCCGGCGTCCACTTGGGCCGCCGGGTGCGCGCGCTGCTCGGGGACGAGGACGCCGCCCGCGCCGTCGTCCTGGGCTACGCCGAGACCGCCACCGGGCTCGGCCACTCGGTCGCCGACGGGCTGGCGCTCGCCCCCTACCTGCACTCCACCCGCCGGCCGGTGCCGGGCGTACCGCACGCCGCCGGTTTCGAGGAGGAGCACAGCCACGCCACCTCGCATCTGCTGCTCCCCGAGGACCGCACCCTGCTCGCCGGGGACGGCCCGCTGGTCCTGGTCGACGACGAGTTCTCCACCGGGCGGACGGTCCGCAACACCATCCGGGCGCTGCACGCCCGCCACCCGCGCACGCGGTATGTCGTCGTGGCGCTGGTGGACATGCGCGCGCCGGACGACCGCGAGCGCCTGGCGAAGTTCGCCGCCGACCTCGGCGCCCGCGTCGACCTGGTCGCGCTGGCCGGCGGCGGCGTCGACCTGCCCGACGACGTCCTGGAACGCGGCCGGGAGCTGGTCGCCGCCTGGGCGGAGCCGCCCGCGCCCACCGGGGGAGGGGCCGCGCGCCCGGAGGCGATACGCGTCGACCTCGGCTGGCCCGCCGGACTGCCCGACGGCGGCCGGCACGGCTTCACCCCGGCCCACCGCGCGCTCCTGGAGGAGCACCTGCCCGCCATGGCCGCCCGGATGGCGGCCCACCTGGACGGCGCCCGCCGCATCCTCGTCCTCGGCAACGAGGAGCTGATGTACGCGCCGCTGCGCCTGGCCGGCGCCCTGGACGCCCAGCTCGCCCCGGCCGGCGGCACCGTCCGCTTCTCCACCACCACCCGCTCCCCGGTCCTCGCCGTGGACGACCCCGGCTACGCGATCCGCACCCGCCTGGTGTTCCCCGCCCACGACCGCCCGGCGGACGGCCCGGGGGAGCGCTACGCCTACAACGTCGCTCCCGGCAGCGACCCGGCCCGCCGCTTCGACGCCGTCGTCGCGGTCGTCGACTCCGCGGGCGACCGCCCCGAACTGCACGCCCCCGGCGGCCTCCTGGACCAACTCGCCGCCCACACCGACCGGTTGCTGCTGGCCGTCGCCCCCGCCCACACCCCGCCCGGCGCGCTCCCCGGCCCGCTGCGCGGCCCCGCCTTCTCCTCCTACGCGCCGGACGAGGTCGGCTGGCTGCTCCAGGACCTCTCCGGGGCCACGCTGGAGGCGCCCACCGAGGAGCGCGAGGAGGCGATCCAGCGCGGCGGCGCGCACTACGCGGAGTCGCTGCCGGTCGAGTACCAGCCCAGCCAGGAGTACCAGGAGCTGTTCCGCAGCGCGCTGCACGCCGGTGCCGGCCGGATGGCGCGCGCCGTGGGCACCGTCACCGAGACGGTGCTCGCCGAACGGGGTCCGCGCCCGGTCCTGGTCTCGCTGGCCCGGGCCGGCACCCCCGTCGGCATCCTGATGCGCCGCTGGGCCCGGCACGTCCACGGCCTGGACCTGCCGCACTACGCGGTCTCCATCGTCCGCGGCCGCGGCATCGACGCAACCGCCCTGCGCTGGCTCGCCGCCCACCACGACCCGGCGGACGTGGTGTTCGTGGACGGCTGGACGGGCAAGGGCGCCATCACCCGCGAACTGACCGCGGCGCTCGCGGACGTCCCCGGGTTCGACCCGCGCCTGGCCGTGCTCGCCGACCCCGGCCGCTGCGTGGCGACCTACGGCACCCGCGACGACTTCCTCATCCCGTCCGCCTGCCTGAACTCCACCGTCTCCGGGCTGATCTCGCGCACCGTCCTGCGCGCCGACCTGGTCGGCCCGGACGACTTCCACGGCGCCAAGTTCTACCGCGAACTGGCCGGCAGCGACCTGTCGGCGGAGTTCCTGGACACCGTCACCGCCCACTTCGACGCGGTCGCCGAAGCGGTCGCCGCCGAGGTGCGCGCCCTGGCCGCCGCCGACCGCACCCCCACCTGGGACGGCTGGGCGGCCGTCGAGCGGATCAGCGCCGAGTACGGCATCCACGACGTCAACCTCGTCAAGCCCGGCGTCGGCGAGACCACCCGGGTGCTGCTGCGCCGGGTCCCCTGGCGGATCCTCGCCAAGCGCGGCGCCGGGCGCGACCTCGACCACGTACGACTGCTCGCCGACCAGCGCGGTGTGCCGATCGAGGAGGTCGACGAACTCCCCTACACCTGCGTCGGGTTGGTCCATCCCCGCTTCACCCGCGGGGCCACCGGCGCGGCCGGTACGGCGGTGGCCGGCCGATGACCACGCCCGCCCCGCTCGTCGCCAGCGACCTCGACCGCACGCTGATCTACTCGGCCGCCGCACTGCACCTGGCCGGGCCGGACGCCAAGGCCCCCCGGCTGCTCTGCGTGGAGGTCTACGAGGGCCGCCCGCTGTCCTATCTCACCGAGACGGCCGCCGCGCTCCTGGCCGAACTCGCCGACCGCGCCGCCTTCGTGCCGGCCACCACCCGCACCCGCGCGCAGTACCGGCGCATCCATCTCCCGGGCCCGCCACCGGAGTTCGCGGTCTGCGCCAACGGCGGGCATCTGCTCGTCAACGGCGTCTCCGACGAGGACTGGCAGCGCACCGTCGCCGCCCGGCTCGCCGCCGACTGCGCACCCCTGGACGAGATCGGCGCCCACCTGGCCCGCACCACCGACCCGGCCTGGCTGCGCTCCCGGCGCACCGCCGAGGACCTCTTCGCCTACCTCGTCGTGGAGCGGCCGCTGCTGCCCGAGGGCTGGGTGGCGGAGCTGGCCGGCTGGGCGGAGGAGCGCGGCTGGACGGTGTCCCTCCAGGGCCGCAAGGTCTACGTCGTGCCGCGACCGCTCACCAAGAGCGCCGCGGTGGCCGAGGTCGCCCGCCGCACCGGCGCCACCGGCATCCTCGCGGCCGGCGACTCGCTGCTCGACATCGACCTGCTGCTGGCCGCGGACCGCGGCTGGCGCCCGGGCCACGGCGAACTGGCGGACACCGGCTGGGGCGCCCCGCACGTCACCGCGCTCGACACCCGGGGCGTCGCGGCGGGCGAGGCGATCGTCCGCGCGCTGCTGCGCGGCGCGACGGAACCGGAGCGTGCCTGCTGACAGCCCGCCCGGCACCGCCGTAGGCTGCCCGCGACCGGGAGGAGAGCACTGTGGCCGAACCCAAGAGCAGCCCCCTGACACCGGAGCTGTACGCGTATGTGCTGGCGCACAACCCACCGCTGGAACCCGCGCTGACAGACCTGGCGGACCGTACCCGCGCACGCTTCCCCGAAGCGGCGGGCATGCTGTCGGCCCCCGAGCAGGCGACGCTGCTCGCGTTCCTGGTCCGGCTGACCGGGGCCCGGCACGTCGTCGAGGTGGGCACGTTCACCGGCTTCGCCACCCTGGCCATGGCCCGGGCGCTGCCCGCCGACGGCACGCTGGTCGCCTGCGACATCTCCGAGGAGTGGACCGCGTACGGCCGGGAGGCCTGGGCACAGGCCGGCGTCGCGGACCGGATCGAGCTGCGGATCGCGCCGGCCCTGGAGACCCTCCGGGCGATGCCCGCCGCACCCCATATCGACCTGGTCTACCTCGACGCCGACAAGGCCGGCTACATCGGGTACTGGGAGGAGCTGGTGCCGCGGCTGCGGCCCGGCGGCCTGCTCGTCGCGGACAACGTCCTCTACCACGGCGCGGTCACCGACCCCGCGGCCACCGGACCGGCCCTGGCCATCCGGGAGTTCAACGACCATGTCCTCCAGGACGCGCGCATGGAGGCGGTGCTGCTGACCGTGGCGGACGGGGTGACGCTGGCGCGCAAGCGGTAGGCCGCGTCGTCACGCTCCGGCCGTCCGCCGCCCGACCGGTGGGCGGGCCGGGGCGTGGCGGACGGGCCCGGCCCGCGCGGCGGTCAGCCGCAGCAGCCGCCCCCGCAGCAGCCGCCGCCCCCGCCGCGCGGCGCGGCCGGCGCGGACGCGGTCCCGCCGACGGCGACGGTGGAGAGCAGCTTGACGGTGTCCTCGTGGCCCTCCGGGCAGGCCGCCGGGGCGGACGACTGGGCCATCGGCCGGTTCAGCTCGAAGGTGGTCCCACAGGGGCGGCAGCGGTATTCGTAACGAGGCATGGCCACAGGTTAGGGCCTGTGCGCGGGGCGCGGCCCGTGGGGCGGGGCGGGCCGCGCCCGTGCTCAGCGCACCACGGTGCCCGGTGGCGCGGCCAGCAGGGCCAGTTCCGCGCGGGTCGGCGCGCCCTCCCAGTCGCCCGGGGCGGCGGCCGCGAACGCCCCGGTGGTGACCGCCCGCACCAGCCGCCCGGCGACATCCGCGCCGTCCAGCAACGCCGAGAGGTAGCCCGCCGCGAAGGCGTCGCCGGCGCCCACCGGGTCCACCGCCCGCACCGGCACGGCCCCTTGGTGGCGGGGGCCGCCGTCGCCCGTGTACGCGGTCGCGCCGTCCGCGCCGTGCGTCACCACCACCTCGCCGACGCCGACGTCCAGCAGCCGGGCCGCCGCCCCGTCGACGGCGGCGCCGTCCGGTCCGGGCAGGCACAGCGGCACCTCGTCGGCGGAGGCGATCAGCACGTCCACGAAAGGGAGCCAGTCGCGCAGCACGCCGGCGGCCTCGGCGGCGCTCCACAGCCGGGCGCGGAAGTTGACGTCCAGGCAGACCAACGTGGCGTGCCGGCGGGCCAGTCGGAGGGCGAGCGCGGCCGTCGCGCGGGCCTCGGGGCCCAGCGCCGGGGTGATGCCGGTCAGGTGCAGCACCCGCGGCGGTGCGGTGGCGAAGGCCCGCTCGACGGCGGCCGCGGCGGGCCGGGAACCGGCCGCACCGGTGCGGTAGTAGTGGACCCGGGTCACGTCCGGCAGCCGCGGCTCGAAGAGGAGCAGCCCGGTGGGCGCGCCGGGATCGACGGTGGCGCCGAAGACCTCCACGCCCTCGGCCCGCAGCGTCCGCAGGACCAGTTCCCCCGCCTCGTCCGCGCCGACCGTGCCCGTCCACTGGACGCGGTGGCCGAGCCGGGCCAGGCCGATCGCCACATTGCTCTCCGCACCGGCGACCGAGACCCGCATCGTGCCGCCGAGCTTCAGGGGGCCGCTGCCGCGCAGCGCCACCATGGTCTCGCCGAAGGTGAGCACGTCCGGGCCGCCCGACCGCCCCGGGGCCCCGGCACGGTCCCGTGCGGTGGCGTGCGCGGTGGCGTGCGGGGGCGCCTGTGCGCCGTCCTGTGCGGTGGCGTCCACCTGTCCTCCCCTGGGGCCGGGTGCCTGCGTGCCGAGCCGGGCGCACGGCGCACCCGGTGCGGCACCCTGCCACGCCGCGCCCCTGCCGCACACCCCTCCGCCCCCGCCGCCCGCTCGCCCCTGCCCCGTCACCACTCCGCGAACGAGCCGTCCTCGTACCGCCAGACCGGGTTCCGCCAGGCGTGGCCGCCCGCCGCGTCGGCCGCCCGGACGGCCGCCTCGTCCACCTCCACCCCGAGCCCCGGACGGTCGGACCGCGCCAGCGTCCCGCGGTCGAAGCGGAACGGCGCGCGGTCGACGACATAGTCCAGCAGCTCGGCGCCCCGGTGGTAGTGGATCCCGAGCGACTGCTCCTGGATGAGGAAGTTCGGGGTGGTGAAGGCCACTTGGAGGCTGGCGGCCAGGGCGACCGGCCCGAGCGGGCAGTGCGGGGCGAGGAGGGCCCCGTACGGCTCCGCCAGGGCGGCGATCCGGCGCAGTTCCGAGATCCCGCCGGCGTGCGAGACATCGGGCTGCACGACCGCGACACCGGCCTGGAGCGGAGCGAGGAACTCGCGGCGGGTGTAGAGGCGTTCACCGAGTGCGAGCGGAACGCCGGACGCGGTGACGAGGCCGGGGAGGGCCGCCAGGTGCTCGGGGAGGACGGGCTCCTCGACGAAGAGCGGGGCGCACTCCGCCAGCAGCGGCAGCAGCCGGCGGGCGTTGGCGGGGGAGGCGCGGCCGTGGAAGTCGAGGGCGAAGTCCCGGTCCGCACCGAGGACTTCACGCGCGGTCTCGGCGCGCCGCAGGCAGGCGCGCACCTCGGCGCGGGTCGCCAGCGGGGACAGCCGCCCGCAGCCGTTCATCTTCACGGCGTCGAAGCCCGCCTCGATCTGCGCGGTCAGCGCGTCCCGGAGCTGCGCCGGCTCGTCGCCGCCGACCCAGGCATAGGCCCGCACCCGGTCGCGGACCGGACCGCCCAGCAACTGGTGGACGGCCAGCCCGCAGTGCTTCCCCTTGATGTCCCACAGCGCCTGGTCCAGGCCGGCGACGGCGGAGGAGAGCACCGGGCCGCCCCGGTAGAAGCCCCCTTTGGTCAGCACCTGCCAGTGGTCCTCGATGCGCGCCGGGTCCCGCCCCAGGAGGTACTCCGCCAGCACCGCCACGGCCGCCCGGACCGGCTCCGCCCGCCCCTCGACCACGGGCTCGCCCCAGCCCACCACCCCCTGGTCGGTCTCCACCCGGACGAACAGCCAGCGCGGCGGGGCGAGGAAGGTCTCGACACGGGCGATCTTCATGGGTCGGGCCATGGCGCGGGGACCGTCCTTCCGCCGGGGGCTGAGGAGGCGGGAACGGTACGTCCCCCCACCCTCTACCTCTACCCGTCTACCCACATCTGCTGGTGCTGGTGCCGGTGTCGGCGACCGTGTGGGGACCGGCCCCCTACGGATGCTCCCGCGCCGACTTGTCGAGCAGCTCCAGCATCGCCATGTACGCCCCGTCCAGGTCCCGGTCCCGCACCGCCTCGGCCACCGCCGCATGGACGGCGTGCGGGTGCTCGAAGGAGCCGCCGGAGGCGTACAGCTCCCGGCCGCGCTGGATGATCACGGGCACGATCACCCGGTGCATCTGCGCGTAGAAGCGGTTGTTGGAGGCGAGCAGCAGCGCGGTGTGGAAGGAGGCGTCGGCGCGGATGAGCAGGACGGGGTCGTCCTCGGTCGCGGCCATCGCGCTCAGCGCGGCGTTCAGCGCCTCCAGGTCGTCGTCGGTACGGCGCTCCGCCGCCAGCGCGGCCGCCGCGGGCTCGATGGAGCGGCGGAGTTCGAGCATGTCGGCGTAGAAGTCGGACGAGGCGCCGGCGGCGAGCTTCCAGCGCAGCACGTCGGAGTCGAGGAGGTTCCACTCCTCCCGGGGCCGGACGTAGGTGCCGTGGTTCTGGCGGGTGGCGAGCAGGCCCTTGGCGGTCAGTACCTTCACCGCCTCGCGCAGCACGGTCTGGCTGACGTCCAGCTCCGCCATCACCTCCTGGAGGGCGAGCACCTCGCCCTCCCCGTAGGTGCCGTCGACGATCCGTTGGGCGAGCGCCTCGACGGCCGCTCCGTGCAGTCCGTGCCCCGCGTGCGAGGCGGGATTGCCCAACTGCCCCATGACTGCTCTCCTGTGCCGGGTGGTGGTGTGCTCCGCTGCGCCGGGGACGGGTGATATCGGCGGTGCGCTGTCGCGTGCTCCGCGGGCCGCCCGGCCGCCCGGCGGCCCCTCCGCTCCCGCAGCCGTCAGGGCGTACCGAGCGCACGACCCGACCTCGGCACGCCCCGCGGCCCCGGCCTCCAGCCCCACCTTCTTCTTCCTGCCGTGCCTCACAGCTCCGTGGTGCTGCCCGCCGGCGGCGCACCGCCGGCCCCGGTGTCCCGCCCCGACTCCGCGCCCCTCGCGCCTCGTTGGCCTGCCTCCGGGCCCGTTTCGACGTGCGCGCCGGAGGGGTGCCGGTGATGCGGACCGGTCAGGCTCGTACCGGGGCCGAGCGAGCCGAGCCCGCCGTGCCAGGCACCCTGCTTGTGCACCCGTGCCGACTGCCGGCCCGCCGTCATCCCGGACACCGGGTGCAACTGCCCGCGGGCGAACCGCTCGGCCTCCTCCGGGTGCCGGGCGCGCCAGTAGGGGTTGTCGTGCGTCAGCCCGCCGCTGACCCGCCCGTACATCCCGAACATCAGCAGCAACAGCCCCACCACGAAGCTGAACAGCACGTTCTGGATCTTGAAGGCGAGGAAGTTGGCGTCGGTCTGGAGCAGCCCGAGGTTCACCAGGCCGCTCAGCAGGAAGAGCCCGCCGAGCACGATGTTGAGGGTGGAGGCGAAGTTCCCGCCGATCACCATCCCCGCGAAGAGCACCGCGCCGACGACGATCGAGAGCACGCTGAGCGAACCGTTGGTGTTCAGCCCGGCCACGGTCGCGCCGCCGGTGTCGAAGAACCCGATGTGGTGGGTCAGGCCGAGGATGCCGAACGCGAGCAGCACCAGCCCCATCAGCCCGGCGCCGACGCGGTAGACCTGGCTCAGCCGGTGGTCCACGGGGAGGTGTTTGTTGATCTCGACGCGGTGTTTCTTGTGCCGGTGGAGGGGGTTCGCGGGCTTCTGGAGCCCGTGGCCAGTTGCACCGGTAGCAGCCATGTCCGGCCTCCCTTGCGCAGATGAGCCGCCTGGGCCGTGCTCACTCCAGAACTCCAGCATCCGCCACGGGCGCTCTTCCTGCCATTGCGGACGGGAGGCTTCCGGGAGGAACGACGGCGCGACGGAAAGGGAGCCGGGCGCTCCTGAACGCCCGCCCGCCGCTCCCGGCGACCGGCGCGGGCACCCGCCTCAAGGCACCCCGCTCTCAGGGCACCCCACCCAGGCCATGCGCCTCAGGGAACGCGCCTCAGGGCACCCCATCCAGGCCGTCCGCCTCAGGGAACCCACCTCAGGGCACCCCATCCAGGCCGTCCGCCTCAGGGAACGCGCCTCAGCGCCCGCCACCGCGCTGGTCGCGGATCTCTTGCACCACCCGGGCCGCGGTCTCCCGCACCGCCTCCGTCTCCGTCAGGAAGTGCCACCAGTCCGGATGCCGCCCCTCCAGCCCCCCGACCGCACGGTCCAGCCGGGCCACCGCCTCGTCCAGCGGGCCGGCGTGCCGCGGATCGGGCGTGCTGCGCCCGGCCATCGCCAGCCGCTGGGCGTCCCGGATGGCGAAGCGGGTCCGCTCGATCTCCTGCTGCCGGTCGGCCGCCACCGCATCCAGCCGCCGCAGCCGGTCGCCGGCCGCCGACACCGCCTCGTCGGTGGTGTTCAGCAGCGCCCGCAGGGTCGCCAACCGGCTGGTGGCGTCCGCCCAGCGCTGCTCAGCGCGGGCCCGCTCGGCCTCCCCGAGCGCGGCCCGGGCCCGCTCGACGGACTCCACCGCCTGCTCCGGCACCTTCTGGAGGTCCTGCCAGCACGCCGCGCTGTACCGCCGCCGCAGCTCGCTCAGGACCGGGGCGACCTGCTGGGCGCGGGTGGTGATCGCCTCCGCGCGGGTCCGCAGCGACACCAGCCGCTTGTCGATCTCCGCCGCGGTCGCCGGCAGCCGCCCGGCCTCCGACGCGATCGCCCCGGCCTGCCGCTGCACCTCCTCCGCGCGCTGGATCGTGGCCGGTACGCCGTGCTGGGCGGCCCCCTGGTTGAGCTTGGTCAGCTCCGGCCCGAGCGCCGCCAACCGGGCCGCGAGGTCGTCCGCCCGCAGGCCCTGCCCCCGGACCCCGTCCAGCGCGTTGCTCGCCGCCAGCAGCGCCTGCCGGGCCTGCTCCACGGCCGGGGCGACCCGCGCCAGCTGGGTCTCGGCGCTCTCCAGCAGCGGCGCGAGGCTCTGCGCGAACCAGTCCAGCTCGCCGCGGACCCGCTCCAGCTCCTCCCGGGCCCGGGTCAGATCGGCGCGCGCCCGCGCGAGCGCGGCGCCGTCGATATCGTCCCGGTCAAGATCATGAGAGTCGACCGCGGTGATGTACCCCTGGCTGACCTGGTCGATCCGCTGTCCGAAGCTCTGGTACTCCGCCGCAGCCTGCCGGGCCCGCGGGGAGTCGTCGACGGCGGTGACCGTCTCCACCGAGATCCGCAGGTCCCGGTGCGCGGTGTCGAGCTCGTAGAACGCCGCCGCCGCGGCGTCCTTGGCGGCCTGCGCATCGGCCCGCTGACTGTCCCCGCGCCCGAACCAGCGCCGGGTACCGCCCCCGGCGAACGCCATCGGCGCCACCGCCATCAGCAGCGGCAACGGCAGCAGTACGAGCCCCACCGTCTCCCGGGCCGTCCGCGCGAGCCGGCCTGCGCGGAGGCGACGGCGATCCCGCCGCCCGGCCGGCCGCGGCCGCGGCTGCATATGTGTCCCCGTCACATCCCTCTCCCGATCGGATCGCCCCAGGACCGGCTCATATTCTCCCACCCACCCGAACGAACATCCCGCCCGACAAGTTCACACCCACCCCGACTCCGCCCCTGATCCCCGCACACCCCTCCCACACCCACAGCGTCCCTCCCCCCCCAGTGCGGCCCCGGCCCCGCCCTCCGGCCCCCGGCCCGGGTTTGCAGTCCCGACCCCGAGGCAAGGTAGTCTGTCGGCTCATCCAGGGCGCATAGCTCAGCGGTAGAGCGCTGCTCTTACAAAGCAGATGTCGGCGGTTCAAATCCGTCTGTGCCCACCAGTCAAAAGACCCCCTGCCGATCATGGCGGGGGGTCTTTTGCCGTCCCCCTGCGTCCGCCGGTGCCGTCGGTGTTGAGCTCCGGGCTCTCGTGATCTGTGCCTGTCTGTGGCTGTTCGTCCGATGCCTGTGTGATCGACGGCGGTCGGTGGTGGCGGTGGCCCTGCGGTCCTGGCGGCGTGGTTCGGTCGCACCCTCGCATCCCCAACGCCCTTGTGTGGAAGGCCCCTTGGTGATTGCGGGCCCGGTCGCACCGTCGGGTGCGCTGGGGTGCGCGGCCTGGCCGTCCGGAGGGGGTGACCGGCGCTCGACGCGCGGTCCGGCCGGTAGGTCCCGGATGCGCAGTCGCCATCGGCGGACCCCTTGGCGCCCCCTCGGCAACCCCCTCGGCAGCCCCCGTCGGCAGGCCCCCTCGTCCCGATTGGGGGCCTTTGGTGTTTCCGGGGGCATGTGTATGGTGGAGGGGAGACTTGAACTTTCAAGTAAATGGTCGAGTAGGTAGTCGGCGGGCCGTGTGGTCGGGTCGTCGCGTGGTTCAGAGGGAATGAGCGATTGTCATGACGACCCCCCACAGTGTGTCCGGGGCCGAGCGGGTCGGTGCCGTGGTGCGGGACGAGTCCTCGTTGCGCGGGTATGACGCCGGGCTGTTCGTGCTGCGGCTGGTCCTCGGGCTGACCATGGCGGCTCATGGCGCCCAGAAGCTGTTCGGCTGGTTCGGCGGGGGTGGGCTGGACGGCACCGCCCAGTTCTTCACGGCGAGTGGTTACCCGTCCGGCAAGGTGATGGCCGTTTTCGCCGGTCTGGCCGAGACGCTGGGCGGGCTCGGGCTGGTGCTCGGGCTGCTGACGCCGCTCGCCGCCGCGGCCGTGGTCGGCACGATGATCAACGCGCTGGCGGTGAAGTGGGGCGGCGGCTTCTTCGCGCCCGAGGGCGTGGAGTACGAGCTGCTGATCGTCGGCGGGGCGGCCGCGCTGGGGCTGGCCGGACCCGGCCGCTTCGCGATCGACCGCCTCCTGCCCGTGGTGCGCGCGCATCGGCTGATGTACGGCGCGGGCGCGCTCGTCCTGGGTGTGGTGTTCGCGGCAGTGGTGTTGCTGTTCCGGAAGTGAGGTTGCGGCCCCTGGGTCAGGGGCGGCGACTGCCAAGGCGGGGGAGCGCGTTGAGGGAAGAGAGGGAGGGTTGATGTCCGTACGGCGGCTCAATCATGCGGTGTTGTACATCCGTGAGGTGGCACGGTCGGTGGAGTTCTACACCGAGGTGCTGGGGTTCACGGTGGACGTGGAGATTCCGGGGCGGGCGGCGTTTCTGAGCGCGCCCGGTTCGCAGAACGACCACGATCTGGGGCTGTTCGCGGTGGGGCGGGGGGCGCCCGGGCCGGAGAGCGGCCGAATCGGGCTGTACCACCTGGCCTGGGAGGTCGGGACGCTGGGCGATCTTGTGGCGGTCGCGGAGCGGCTTCAGGAGCGGGGGGCGCTGGCGGGTACCAGCGACCACCTGGTCTCCAAGTCGCTCTACGCCCGGGACCCGGACGGGAACGAGTTCGAGGTGATGTGGCGGGTGCCGCGGGAGGACTGGCCGGGAGCGGAGGACGCGGGGGCGCGGGTGCTGCCGCTGGACCTCGCGGGGGCGCTGGAGCGTTGGGGCCCGGACCTGTTGACGGGCGCGGCGGCCGGCTCGGCCACCTGAGGCGCGTGTGCGCAGGGGGCCGGATGTGCGGTGGCCCTCCCTGTCGGCTGACGGGGAGGGCCACCGCGCGTGGGGCTACGGGGTGTCGGGTTCTTCGGGGTGGGGGGCCGGGGCGGGGGCCTCGGCCGGTTGGGCGGCGGGTGTTCGGGCGGCCCAGCGCTTCTCGACGCCGCCGAGGCGCCAGTAGGCCAGCGCCGCCGCCCACACCACGACGAACAGGCCGACGATGACGAAGCCCGCGTTGTCGAGGTTGAGGGAGGAGATCGCCCCGGACACCGGGTCGTCGAGGCCGAGCTTGTCGTGCAGGACGGTCACCAGCTCGATGGTGCCGATGAAGAACGCGACCGCGATCGACAGACCGGTGATGGTGAGGTTGTAGTAGACCTTCCGCACGGGGTTGGAGAACGCCCACTGGTACGCGAAGTTCATGAAGGTGCCGTCGAGGGTGTCGAACAGGCTCATTCCGGCCGCGAACAGCAGCGGCAGGCACAGGATCGCGTACCAGGGCAGGCCCGCCGCGGCGCCGCTGCCGGCCATCACCATCAGCGTCACCTCGGTCGCGGTGTCGAAGCCGAGGCCGAAGAGGAAACCGAGCGGGTACATCTGGCCGGGGCGGCTGATGGACTTGGTGAGCCGGCCGAGGATCCGGTTCATGAAGCCCCGGGAATCCAGGTGGGCTTCGAGCTCCTGCTCGTCGTAGGCGCCCGACCGCATCGCCCGGAACACCTTCAGGATGCCAAGCAGGGCGACCAGGTTGAGGGCGGCGATGAGGTAGAGGAAGGTGCCCGAGACGGTCGTGCCGATGAGGCCGAGCGTCTGGTGGGTGGTGGAGTTGTCGTTCATCAGGGTGCCGGCGAGCTGGGCGCCGCCGGCCACCAGCGCGGACATCGCGACCACCACACTGGAGTGGCCGAGGGCGAACCAGAACCCCACCGAGACCGGGCGTTTGCCGTCGGCCATCAGCTTGCGGGTGGTGTTGTCGATCGCCGCGATGTGGTCGGCGTCGAAGGCGTGCCGCATGCCCAGGGTGTAGGCGGTGACGCCGAGTCCGACGCCGAACACCTGGCTGCCGACGGCGTAGTGGCCCGGCACGACCAGGAGGAAGAGTACGCCGAAGGCGACGACATGCAGCGCGGCTATGACCGTCATCAACCCGGCTGTGCGGACGGTGTCGCGGCGTTGCCAGCGGAACGAACCGGTGGATCCGGGTGTGCCGGGGGGAAGGGAACTGCGGGGAGTTGGGGAATTGTCCGGGGTATCCGTGGACAGGGCCATCTGGCCATCACGCTCCAGCACCTCGTGGATTGCTTCGTGAAATGCCGTGGCCGGTCTCCTGGCTTTGGGGTGCCTCCCTGCTCCTTGAGAGCTTGGGGGAGGGTGTGCGCTTCCGGCCCGCCTTCCCGGCCGCAGGCTGCGGTCAGTGGCGCCGTACGTACACGTCGCACGTACAGAGGGCTGGAAACTCCCCGATCACAGTGGCGAGGGCCGCGCCGGCCTGGGACACGAGGTCCTGCACCGGTCTTCCCGAACACCACGGCCCGGTCACTCTAGCGGGCACCGACGAGATCCGGCCATGCCCGAAGGCCCCGGGAGGATGCCGGGGCCTTCGGGCAGGCGGTCCGCGCCGCAGGAGCAGGGGTGGCAGGGACTCAGAGGGCCAGGGACGTCAGGAAGGTGTGGAGTTCGTGGTCGAAGAGCCGGGCGTTCTCCAAGTTGACCGTGTGGCCGGCGGCCGGGATGCGTATCCGCCGGGCGCCGGGGACCTGCAGCGCTATCGCATGGGCGTTGGCGGAGATGTCGGTGGAGTCGAGGTCGCCGTCGAGGACGGCGGTCGGCACCCGGATCTCACCGAGTCGGTCCGCCGCCCCGACCTCCAGGGGCATGCCCACCCCCACACCGTCCGCGTGCACCTCGACATTGGCGCACGCGGAGGCGCGCATCCGCTCCCGGAAGCCGGGGTGCACGGCGGACGGCGCACGGTGCGGTCCGTCCACCCACATCCGCAGGAAGTGCTCCACGTACCGCTCCGCGCCGTCCGGTTCGCCGATCGCGGCGACCTGTTCCCGGATGTGCTCCAGGATGAAGGGGTCGGTGAAGGGGCGGCCGCTGACCCCGGGCGAGGCCAGGAAGAGGGCGGAGACCCGGTCCGGGTAGGCGATCGCGGTGTCCAGTGAGACCCGGGAGCCGTGCGAGAGGCCGACGAGGACGGCGCGCGGTATGTCGAGCGCGTCCAGCAGGGCCACCAGGTCGTCGTGGTTGGACCAGTCGCCGGTCACCGTGGAGGAGAGGCCGTGGCCGCGGGAGTCGTAACGGACCACCTGCAGGCCGGAGTTCACCAGCCAGGCGAACTGCTCGTCCCACATGTGCTGGTCGAGCATCCCGCCGTGCAGCAGGACCACCGCGGGCCCCGAACCGGCCGTCTCATAGAACAGTTCGCCGTCGTCGACCGGCACGGTGCCGTTGTCGATCTCGGACCATGCCTGGAAGTCGTGGGTCATTCTGCGGGCCGTTCTGTGCGGGACGGACGGGCGGTCGGACGGGCGGGCGCCGGAGGCCGGTGCCCGATGCCGGGTGATGTGCCGGGCGATATGGCGGCCGGTGCGGCATCTTGGGCGGTGGCGTCCTGCTTTTCGGGATTGCCGCGTTCCTCCGGGGGAACGTGCGAACCGTCCGCCAGGTGCCGGAATTCCTCACCGAGCCGGTCCAGGACCCGCAGCGCCGTGCGGACCTCTCCGGTCGACAGGTCGGCCAGCCCGCGCCGGAGCTCCGCGGCCTCGGCGTCCTGGATGCCGCGCATCACCTCCGTGCCCTCGTCGGTGAGCTCGATCAGGGACGAGCGGCGGTGGGCGGGATTGGGGGCCGTCACGACCAGGCCCAGCTCCGCTGCGTGGTTCACCCAGCGCTGCACCGGCTGACGGTCCAGCCCCAGAGAGCGGGCCAACTGCGGGACCGTGCACGAACCTTGGACGCGCAGCGCGTCGAGCAGGGCGTGCTCGCCGGCGGTCATGCCGGTGCCTTCGAGCTCGCGCTCCACCGCGCGCACGATCGTCCGGTGCAGCGGCCACAGTCGTCGGATGACGTCGTACAGCAACTCCTCGGTCGTCGCTGCCTGATCGGCGCCCTGGGTGTGGCGCTCGTCCTGGCCGGGCCGGATGTCCCAGCTCCCGCGATCGCCGCGTTCGTCGTGGTCTCCGCGATCGTCAAGACCGCTCCGGTTGCTCCGACTTTCCTGACGGCTCCGGCCGCTCGGACCGGAATCCCCCTCGGTCACGCTCATGATGAGCCCCCCTCAACGACACTCATGCTGTCATGATGACATCTCTGATGTCGTTTCGGAAGGCGTGTGGAGAAACGCTCCGGAAGGCGCCCGGGGAAGCGCGTGGCAGGCGCGCGGAGGGGCGGGGATCTGCTCGCCGGGCGTGGAACGGCGTTGGTGCGAAGGCGAGTTGACGACGCAGCGGGCGGCGGGGCGCCGGTGACCGGTCAGTCGTCCAAGGGGGGCGGGGCCTCTTCGGTGGTGAACGCGACGACCAGGTCGGCCCGGGGCCGGGTGGCCGCCACGAGGCGGGCGTTGGCCTCGTCGGAGGTGCGGACGAAGTCCTCGGCGTCGGTGCGCAGCCGACCGAACCGCTGGTGGCGGTCGACCAGGCGCCGCACCCGCTCCGCGGTGTCCAGCTCGATGTACCAGACCTCGTCGAGGAGTTCGCGGATCCCTGCCCAGGGGTCGGAGTGCAGCAGGAGGTAGTTGCCCTCGGTGATGACGAGCGGGATGTGCGGTGCCACGGGGATGCTGCCGGCGATCGGCTCCTCGATGCGGCGGTCGAACGCCGGGGCGTAGACGGGCGTGCCGGATTCGGGGGCGCGCAGACGGGTCAGCAGGGAGGCGTAGCCGGCGGGGTCGAAGGTGTCCGGCGCGCCCTTGCGGTCCGTGCGACCCAGGCGGCGCAGCTCCGCCTCGGCGAGGTGGAAGCCGTCCATCGGGACGAGGACGGCCTGGCCGGTCAGCTCCGCCGCAAGCCGGACGGCGAGGGTGGACTTTCCGGCGCCCGGCGGCCCGGCTATGCCGAGCAGCCGGCGCCGGCCGGGCGTCGCGGAGGCGGCGAGCCGGCGGGCACGGGCCACGAGGTCGTCGAGGTTCATGATGGTCCCATCGTGCCTGATGGGTCGCGGTGGCGGCCGGGTGGTGGGGGCGGCGTTCCGGAAGAGCACGCGGCGACGCGGCGCGGACGCCCCGGATCGCCCGAGCCGCGGACGCCCGGGATCGCCCGTGCCGCGGGCGCAGGGGTCGGCGCGGTCCACCGGCACTTCGCCGGTCGGGCCGCGCCGATCGCCGCCGTGGGAGAGCAACGGCGGGCAGGAATCGCGGAGTTCGGGCGCGGCGGCCTGCCGGTGCCCGCCCCTCCCGGCCTACTCCGCCGCCCCCAGCCGCCACAGGGACGTGACCTCCGCGGCGCGGGCCACGTGGAGCGGGTCGGAGGTGTCGCGGGCGCGCGGGTGGCGGGGCGCGATGTCGAGCCGGTCGAGGACGGTGAGGCCGCTCTCGGCGAAGGCGGCCAGGAGCGCGTCCCGGGGCCGCAGCCCGAGGTGCTCGGCCAGGTCGGAGAGGATCAGCCAGCCCTCGCCGCCCGGGGTCAGGTGGTCGGTCAGGCCGGCCAGGAAGCCGTGCAGCATCCGGTTGCCCGGGTCGTAGACCGCGTGCTCCACGGGAGAGGTGGGCTTGGCCGGCACCCACGGGGGGTTGCAGACGACGAGCGGGGCGCGGCCGGCCGGGAAGAGGTCGGCCTCGACGATCTCCACCCGGTCCGCGACGCCCAGCCGCGCGGTGTTCTCCCGGGCGCAGGCCAGGGCGCGCGGATCCTGGTCGGTGGCCACCACCCGCCGGACGCCGCGGCGGGCCAGCACCGCCGACAGGACGCCGGTGCCGGTGCCGATGTCGAACGCCAGGTCCCGGCCGGGCAGCGGGGCCTCGGCGACCAGGTCGACGTACTCGCCGCGGGCGGGGGAGAAGACCCCGTAGTGCGGATGGATCCGGTCGCCGCCGAGGGCCGGGATCTCCACGCCCTTGCGGCGCCATTCGTTGGCCCCGATGACGCCCAGCAGCTCCTTGAGGGAGACCAGGGAGGCGGTGTCCTCCGAGGCGCCGGCGGGCGGCTCCGCCTCCTCGGGAGCGCCGTAGGCGCGGGTGCACGCCTCGCGGACGTCGGGGGCGCGGTGCAACGGGACGGCCAGCTGGGCGTCCAGCGGGATCAGCAGCATGCCCAGGATGCGGGCGCGCTGGTTCTGGGCCGCGCGGTGCAGGTGGAAGGCCTGGGTGACGTCGGCCGGCGGCGCCTTGTGCGGGCGGCGGTCGACCCGGCGGGCCAGCGCGGTGAGCAGCTGGCGGGCGTTGTGGAAGTCGCCGCGCCACAGGAGCGCGGTGCCCTCGCAGACGAGCCGGTAGGCGTCGTCGGCCCGGGTGCGGTCGTCCGCGACGACGATCCGGCGGGGTGGCCGGGCGCCGTTCTCGGAACGCCAGCGGGCGGTTCGAGCCTGGTCGTCCTCGGTCCATTCGACGACCGGGGGATGGTTCACCGCAGTGTGCCTCACGTCAGTGGTTCGGAACCCGCGCCCGGTGCCGCAGGGAGCGTCAGCGCGCCCGTGGGGGAGGAGGGGTGGGGTGGAGATGAGGGTCGACTCTACCTCCGCGACGGGGGTGGGACGTTCGGCCCTGTCCCGGTCGCCGACACGGAGGCACGATGAAGATAGCCGGTCAAATACCGTGCAGTACGGTCAGATCGGTCGTAGGCGGGCGTATGCCTGCGTATTCGGTTCGAGGGTGGAGGCCCGTATGAGCACCTTGCCGGTCATCGTCGGTGTGGACGGATCCCCGGACAGCGAGCGGGCGTTGGGCTGGGCGGCGGACGCGGCCCGGGCGCGGTCGGCGCCGCTGCGCGTGGTGCACGTCTGGCCGTACGCCACCGAGGAGCGCGCCACGGCCGGCGATCAGGGCGGCGACCCGGTGCTGGCCGGCCTCAAGGACCGGCCGTACCTCGCGGACCTCCCGGAGGTGGAGTTCCAAAGTCTGAGTGGACTGGTCGACCCCCTGCTGCCGACCCTCGGGGCGGAGGGGCAGCTGCTCGTCCTGGGGTCGCGCGGCCGAGGCGGTTTCGCCAGTCTGCTGCTCGGCTCCAACGGGATGGCCTGCGCCGCCCGGTCGGCCTGCCCGGTCGTGGTGGTGCCGCGTCCGGACCGCGCCGGCACCGAGCAGGGCCTGGACGGCGAGGCGGTGCGGCCGTCCGTCCGGCAGGTGACCCTCGGCGTGGACGCGTCCTCCGACGAGCCCGCCGCGCTCGGTTTCGCGTTCGCCGAGGCCGCCCGGCGCGGCGCGCGCCTGCGGGTCGTCTCCGGCTACACCTGGCCGATCCTGCCGCCGCCCGCCTTCGAGTACGCGGCGCTCTACGAGTCCACACAGGAGGAGTACGAGGACGCGCTCGGCGTCCAGTTGGTGGACGTGCTCGCACCGCACCGGGAGCGCCACCCCGAGGTCGAGGTGGCGCTCCAGGTGCGCGCCGAGGACGCCGCCGGGCAGTTGGTGGCGGCGTCCGCGCAGAGCGATCTGGTCGTGGTGGCCCGGCACCGGCGCCGGCTGCCGATCGGCCCGCGGCTGGGGTCGGTGGCGCACGCCGTGCTGCTGCACGCGGTCTGCCCGATCGCCGTGGTGCCGGAGACCGCGGCCGACGACGTCGGCTCGAAGGGCGAGGGCGGCAGCGGCGCCGCGGGCGGTTCCGCGGCCTGACGGGCGGCCGCCGGTCAGTGCGCCGCGGGCTCCCGCTCCGGGCGCCGCACGAGGTAGGCGGCCACCGAGCCGGCGACGAAGAGCGCGAGGACGGAGAGGCCGGCGCTCACCCAGGACGTGCCGAGCCACTGGCCGCCGAAGTACCCCAGGCTGACGCTGTACGCCGCCCAGACCAGGCCGGCCAGCGCCGACCAGGGGAGGAACTCGCGCACCGTCCGGTGGGCCACGCCGGCGCCCAGGCTGACCACGGAGCGCCCGGCGGGCGCGAAGCGGGCCAGGACGACGATGGAGCCGCCGCCGCGGGTGAGGGCCGCGCCCAGCCGCTCCTGGGCCGCGGTCAGCCGCCGGGAGCGGCCGATGGCGCGGTCGAAGCGGTCGCCGCCGCGCCAGGCCAGCCGGTAGGCGACCAGGTCGCCGAGGACCGAGGCGGTGGCGGCACAGAGCACCAGGGCGGCCATGTCGGCCAGCCGGCCCGCGCCGTGGACGGAGGAGGCGACGTCGGCGGTGCCGGAACCGGCGGCCGTGGTGGCCGCGGTGATCACCAGCACCCCGCTCGGCAGGATCGGGACGAAGACGTCGAGGACGATCGAGAGACCGACGATCACGTACACCCACGGGGTGCCGCTCAGTGCCCCCAGGCTCTCCACCATCGTCGTGCTCCCGGTCCGGTCCCCGCCGCGACGTCGCTGAGGCGCGGCAGGGGCGGCATTACGGCCATACAGCGTACGCCTGGCTGAAACGGGCGGGTGGGCCGGGGCGGGAGAACGATCCCCGCCCCGGCCCACCGGCGCCTGTCGGACGCCTCAGGCGGCGCTCGGTTCGCGCACGATGACGGGCTCCCGCTCCGCGGAGCCGAAGAAGAGCCGGTCCAGCGCCCAGGAGCCGGGGCCGGTGAAGACGATCAGCAGGAACGCCCAGCAGAACATCGCGGCCGGCTCGCCGCCGTTCTGGATCGGCCACAGCGCGTGCGGCTGGTGCATGGCGAAGTAGGCGTAGGCCATCGAGCCGGAGCTGATGAGGGCCGCCGCCCGGGTGCCCAGGCCCAGCAGCACCAGGAGGCCGCCGGCCAGCTGGATGACCGCGGCGTACCAGCCGGGCCAGGCGCCGGTGGGGACGGCGTGGCCGCTGCCCATCGCGCCGCCGAGGACGCCGAAGAGCGAGGAGGCTCCGTGGCAGGCGAAGAGCAGTCCGACGACGACGCGGAAGAGCGCGAGGGCGTGCGGGGTCGAGCGTTGGGTGAAGGAGGTCAAGGGAGCGGACATGTGGGGACTCCATGGTCTCTTGGGACGGGCGGCCGCGGGGGACGACGCGACCACTGGAGCCCCGTAGATTAGGGCTCCCTAACCAATACTTGCAAGTTCAAGATTCTGGAGAGGGGGGAGTTATTGGTCCGAACCAATGAGGGTGTCTCATCTTCACCGCCCGATGCGCCGGTGCGGTATACGGCGGCGGGCAAAGAATCGGCCGGGTCGGCGGGCGGCCGCGCCCCGTCGGCGGCGAACCCCGTCGGCCACGGAAGCGGGACGTGGCCGCGCACCTACAGTGGGCGCGTGCTGCTGCCGGTCAACCCCACGCTGGGGATCGTCCTTGCCGTTCTCCTCGTCGCCGCCGTGGCCGTCGCCGCGCTGGCCCGCCTCGGCCACGCCCGCGCGATCGCCCTCGCCGGCGTCCGCGCGGCGGCCCAACTGGCCGCCGTCTCCTTGCTCATCGGCTGGGTCGTGCACGCCCTGCCGTGGCTGCTGAGCTTCCTGGTGCTGATGTTTGCGGTGGCGGTGCGCACGGCGGGCCGCCGGATCACCGCCAACCGCACCTGGTGGTGGGCCGCGGTGCCGATCGCCGCCGGGGTCCTGCCGGTCGTCGGGGTGCTGCTGCTCACCGGCCTGGTGCCGCCGCGCGGCCTCAGCCTGATCCCGGTCGTCGGCATCCTCATCGGCGGCGCGCTGACCGCCACCGTCCTCGGGGGACGGCGGGCGCTGGACGAACTGGAGCTGCGGCGCGGGGAGTTCGAGGCGGGGCTGGCGCTCGGCCTGCTGGACCGGGAGGCGCGCATGGAGGTGGCCCGCCCGGCCGCGTCCGACGCGCTGCTGCCGGGGCTCGACCAGACCCGGACGGTGGGGCTGGTGACGCTCCCCGGGGCGTTCGTGGGCATGCTGCTGGGCGGCGCCTCGCCGGTGCAGGCGGGCGCGGTGCAACTCTTCGTCCTGGTCGCGCTGTTGGCCGTACAGGCGACGGCCTGTGCGGTGGTCCTGGAGCTGGTCGCCCGCGGCCGGATCCACCGGGCGCCGGTGGCGGGCTGATCGGGCGCCCGCGCCCCCTGAGGCGCTCAGGCACCGTGGGGCCCTCGGGCGGGCTGGGGCCCCAGGGGTCGTCCGGGTGCGCCTCAGTCCGTGATGCGTACCGTGATCCCGCCGTCCATCAGGGCCTCGATACGGATCTGGGTCAGGTCGCGGACGTGCGCGGTGGGTCCGAACTGCGCGGCGCGGTCGCCGACCCCGACGACCCGCATCCCGGCGGCCCGGCCGGCCTCGATGCCCGCCTCGGAGTCCTCGAAGACCAGGCAGTCCTCGGGGGCGAACCCCAGCTCGGCGGCGCCCTTGAGGAAGCCCTCCGGGTCCGGCTTGCTGGCGCTCACGCTCTCCGCGGTGATCCGCACGTCCGGCATGGGCAGCCGGGCCGCGCCCATCCGGGCCTCGGCCAGCGCGATGTCGGCGGAGGTCACCAGGGCGTGCGGGAGGTGGGCCAGGGCGGCCATGAACGCCGGCGCGCCGGGCACCGGCACCACGCCCTCGACGTCGGCGGTCTCCTGCTCCAGCATCCGGCGGTTGTCCGCCAGGTTCTGCTCCATCGGGCGGTCCGGCAGTAGCGCCGCCATGGTGGCCCAGCCCTGCCGCCCGTGGACGACCTTGAGGACGTCCTCCGCGGGCAGCCCCTGCTCGACCGCCCAGCGCCGCCAGCAGCGCTCCACGACGGCCTCGGAGTTCACGATCGTGGAGTCCATGTCCAGCAGCAGGGCGCGGGCTATGAGCGTGGTGGTGGCCGTCATCGGCGGGCTCCTGGGCGCGGAGGGGCTGGCAGCGGACTGTCAGGCGGCGGAAAGACACAAGTGGCCCCGCCCGCCGGTCAGGGGGTGCGGGCGGAACCACTTTGTTTTCCCACGATACAAAGAGCGTCCGGGCGGCGACAACCGCATAGCGCCCGGACGGGCATGGCATTCGTCACGGGGCGGGGTGACTCGGGGCTTTCGATGCGCGCGAATCCCGCACGGTGCCCGACGGCTCACGGTCCGTGGCCGGTGGACCGTGGTGCGTGACGCATCCGGCGACTGGCAGTTCACGGCCGGCAGTTCGCGGCCGGTGGTTGGTGGCTCGCGGTCTGCGGCGCGTGGTGTGCGGTTCGTGGCGCGTGCGACGGCGGCGGCTCACGGCTGGGCGGTGTGCGCCTCCAGGGATGCGCGGGTGGCGGGCCCGTAGACGCCGACCGGATCGCCGTGCACCCCGTAGGTCCGCTGGTAGCGCGCCACCGCCTCCCGTACCGCCGTGCCGTAGCGGCCGTCCGCCGCCCCCGTATAGAGCGCCATCTGCCGCAGTCGCTCCTGGAGTTCGGCCACCTCCGGGCCGCCGGCGCCCTCGCGGAGCACGATCGGCCCGCTCGGTGGCGCGCTGGGGGAGGCGTCGCCCGACGGGACCGCGACGCTGCCGGACGCCCGTACCGGAGAGCGTGGCGCGGGGACCCGCGGCCGGTAGGGGACGGGGGAGGCGCCGGGCGACCGCCTGGCGCGTGACGTGGTCGGGGTGGGGCGGTCGGAGGCCGGCGCGGGGGTGGTGGGGCCGGCGGTCGGGGCGGCCGCGGTGGGGGCGGTGGAGCCGCGGTCCGGTGGCGCCGCGCGGTCGCGCCCGCCGTCCGGGAGCGCCCAGGTGCCGATCGCGAGCGCCGCGGCGATCGCGGCGGTGCCGGTGACGGCCAGTACGGCGCTCCGGGTGCGGCGGCGCCCGGTGGGGGCGGAGGTTCCCGGGCGGGCCCCTGTTTCCGGACCGGCCGCGGCTCCTCCCGTGCCGGCCCCGTAGGGGGCTGCGCCGATGGCTGCGCCCTCCGGGGCCGGTCCCAAGGGGACGGTGGACGAGACGAGGGGCTCGGATACCGGGCCCCAGGGGCGGGGCACCCGGTAGACCGCGGCGTCCACGCCCGGTAAGTCCCCCAGGTCGTCCGGCCGGTCCCGGTCGCCGCCGGGCAGGGCGCCGGCCTCCCCGGCCGCGCCCCCCGCTTCCTCCCCGTCGTCCCAAGCGCCCGGCTGCTCCCGCAGGGAGACGTACGGCCGCACGCGCAGCGGATCAAAGTCCTCCGCCTCGGCCGCCGCGCACAGGCACGTCGGCCGGCCGTCCCCGCGTACCGGGGCGAAGCAGTGCGGGCAGGTGGCTGCTGCCGTCACGAGGGGTCCCCTCTCTGGAGGCGTGAACCGGCAGCCGATTATGCAGAGCGGGCGCCGGTCCCGCAGGCGCTCCGGGACATCCGCCCGACGTCTCCCGGTACCGCCCGAAGCGTCCCTCGGCCCCTGGGGCCGCCGCCCACCCGCGCGCCCCGGGGGCGGCCCCACCCGTCCGGCGGGCCATATCGGACGGAACCGCCCACGATGGAGACAAGCCCCGCGAGGCCGAGCCCGAGCGCTCGGCCGGGGCGAGGACGCGGTCCGGCCGGGACGCGCACGGCCAGGGCCGGGCGGGCACAGGGCCAGGACGGCAAGCACGCGCAGGTGACGAGCAGCGCGAGCCCGCAGGGACGACCCGAGCCCGTACGGACGAGGGGCCCGGCACGGGAGGGGCACCCGGCACACGAGGGAGAGGACGCTCATGGCGCAGGACACCAGAGCCCCGGCCGTTCCCGGTGCGGACCGCTCCCGGCGGACGGTCCTCGTCGCGATCGGCGCGCTGCTCCTCGGCATGCTCATCGCGGCACTCGATCAGACCATCGTCGCCACCGCGCTGCCCACCATCGTCAGCGACCTCGGCGGCCTGAACCACCTCTCCTGGGTGGTCACCGCCTATCTGCTGGCGTCCACCGCGGCCACGCCCCTGTGGGGCAAGCTCGGCGACCAGTACGGCCGCAAGAAGCTCTTCCAGGCCGCCATCGTGATCTTCCTCGTCGGCTCGGTGCTCTGCGGTATCGCGCAGAACATGGGGCAGCTGATCGGCTTCCGGGCCCTCCAGGGCCTGGGCGGCGGCGGTCTGATCGTGCTGTCGATGGCGATCGTCGGGGACATCGTGCCGCCCCGTGAACGCGGCCGCTACCAGGGGCTGTTCGGCGCCGTGTTCGGCGGCGCCAGCGTCCTGGGGCCGCTGCTCGGCGGCCTCTTCGTCGACCACCTCAGCTGGCGCTGGGTCTTCTACATCAACGTCCCCATCGGCATGATCGCGCTCGCCGTCATCGCCGCCGTCCTGCACATCCCGGCCCGCCGCACCCCGCACCGCATCGACTACCTGGGCACCGCCCTGATCGCCTCGGTCGCCGCCTGCCTGGTCCTGATGACCTCGCTCGGCGGCGTCAGCTACCCGTGGGCCTCCTGGCAGACCGCGCTGCTGGCCGGACTCGGCGCGGTGCTGCTCCTCGCCTTCGTCCTCGTCGAGCGCCGGGCCGCGGAACCGGTCATCCCGCTGCGCCTGTTCGCCCTGCGCACCTTCTCCCTCTGCGCGGTCATCGGCTTCGTGATCGGCTTCGCGATGTTCGGTTCGATGACGTACCTGCCGACGTTCCTCCAGGTCGTCCACCGGGTCTCGCCGACCATGTCCGGGGTGCACATGCTGCCGATGGTGCTCGGCATGCTGCTGTCCTCGACCGCCTCCGGCCAGATCGTCTCCCGTACCGGCCGCTACAAGGTCTTCCCCCTCGCCGGCACCGCCGTGGTCGTCGTCGGCCTGCTGCTCCTGCACCAGCTCGACCCGACCAGCGGCGTCGCCCTGACGAGCACCTACTTCTTCGTCTTCGGCTTCGGCCTCGGCCTGGTCATGCAGGTGCTGGTGCTGATCGTGCAGAACGCCGTCGCCTACGAGGACCTGGGGGTGGCCACCTCGGGCGCCACCTTCTTCCGCTCCATCGGCGCCTCGTTCGGCGTCTCCCTCTTCGGCACGATCTTCGCCAGCCGGCTCGGCCCGCGGATCGCCGACGCCCTGGCCGGCCAGCCGATGCCGCCCGGCGTCTCGCCGTCGACGATCGCCCAGGACCCGCGCACGCTCGCCAAGCTGCCGCCCGCCCAGGCCGGCGGCGTCCTCGCCGCCTACTCCACCTCCATCACCGACGTCTTCCTCTACGCGGTCCCGCTCGTCCTGGTCGCGTTCGTGCTGGCCTGGTTCCTCAAGGAGGAGCCGCTGCGCGGCAGCGTCACCGCCCCCGACACCAGCGAGGTGCTCTGCTCCAACCCCGTGCAACGGTCCTCCCGCGAGGAGGTCGCCCGCGCACTGTCCAAGCTCGGCAGCGCGGCCGGCCGCAAGGACGTCTACGAGAAGATCACCGCCCGCGCCGGCCTGGACCTCAAACCGGCCGCCAGCTGGCTGCTGCTGCGCATCCAGCGCTGCGGGACGGTGGAGCCGGCGCTGCTCGCCGAACGCACCCGGGTGCCGCTCGGGGTGATCACCGAGGGCGTCCGCCAGATCGAGGAGCGCCGGCTGGCCGCGCGCGAGGGGCTGTTGCTGCTCCTCACCGATCAGGGCCGGGAGGTCGCGGAGCGGCTCTCACGGGCCCGTCAGGAGTCGCTGGCGGAGCTGCTGGGCGACTGGTGGACCAAGGACCGGCCCACCGATCTCACCGAGCTCGTCCGGGAGTTGACCGCGGAGCTCTCCGGCTCCGACGAGGAGGAGCCGGGCAACGGCGACGCCCGCCGGCCGATGCCGCGAAGCCCGGTCCGCACCCGGTCCCCGCAGCCCCCGGACCTCACCAAGTAGCCGGTCGGACGGACCCGTTGGGGCTCGTCCCGCTCGCCGCCGGCTCCAGCTGCTTCTCGAAGAAGATCTCCGCGTAGGGGTCGTCGTGGTGGTACGGGGCGATCTCCCGGTAGCCGTGCCGCCGGTACAGGGCGATGGCCTCCGTCAGGTCCCGCCGGGTGTCCAGCCGGATGCGCTCGGCGCCCAGCCGGGCCGCGGCCGCATGCGCGGCGCGCAGCAGCGCGCCCGCGGCGCCCAGACCACGGCTGTCGGGCCGCACGAACACCTGCTTCAACTCGGCGGTCCGGGCGTCCATCAGCCGCGTCCCCGCGCAGCCGGCCGGCTCACCGTCGCGCCGGGCCACCAGCAGTACCCCGTGCGGCGGCGCCAGCGCGTCGAGCGGATATTCGGCCACCCCCTCGTCGATCTCCTGCGGAGTCGAGCGCCGCCCCTCGTGCAGCGCGTAGTAGCGGTCGGCCACGTCGGTGTAGTACTCCCGCAGCAGGCCGCGGGCCACCGCCGAACCAGCCGGCTCGGCGGTGATCGACCAGGAGAGGGCAGCAGAGGCGCACATGGCGCCATTCTCCCGGCGCCGGGCCCGCACCCCGCAAGCGATTTTGCCCGCCCCGAGGGCCGCGGCGGCCCGGCAACCGGCCGACTACTCCGCGGACTTGGGCGCGGCCTGCTGCACGACCTCGAAGGACCACAGGTTCGAGCCGGTGGCGGCGGGCTTGGGCCGCTCGCCGCCCTCGCCGCCGTGCTGGTGGGCGGCCTTCATCGGCCCCTCCATCCACGCCTGGAACGACGCCTCGTCGCGCCAGCGGGTGTAGACGAGGTACTGGTCGGTGCCCTCGACGGGGCGCAGCAGCTCGAACCACTCGAAGCCGTCCGCCGCATCGACGGTTCCGGCCCGGGAGGCGAAGCGCTTCTCAAGGACCTCCCGCTGCTCGGCGGGGACGGTCAGCACATTGATCTTGACGATGCTCATGGGCCCATCGTGCCGTACGGCCCCCGGGGCCACCGCCCGGGGCTCGCCCCGTAAGAGGAACGGCCGGCCGCCGGGACCTGGAGAGGTCCGGCGGCCGGCCGTTGCCGGGAGGTGCGGGGCGGATCAGTGTGCCGTGGCCGCCTGGGTCAGCCGGCGGGCCTCGGCCTCGGTTTCGACCGCGGGCGGGGAGCCGGGGAGCGGCTTGCGGGCGGTCTCGGACATCAGGAGGACCGCGATGCCGCCGATCACGGCGGCCGCCATCATGTAGTAGGCGGGCATCATCTTGTTGCCGGTCGCGCCGATCAGGGCGGTGACCACCAGCGGGGTGGTGCCGCCGAAGAGCGACACCGAGATGTTGAACGCGATCGACAGCGAGCCGTAGCGGACCTTGGTCGGGAAGAGCGCGGGCAGCGCCGAGGGCATCGCGGCGGTGAAGCACACCAGCAGCAGGCCGAGCGCGCCGAGGCCGAGCGCGATGGCGGCCAGCGAGCCCTGCCGGATCAGCAGCATCGCCGGCACCGACAGCACCAGGAAGCCCACGCAGCCGGTGGCGATGACCGGGCGCCGGCCGAACCGGTCGGACAGCTTGCCCACGAACGGCTGGGCGCACATCATCGCGACCATGACGGCCAGGATGACCAACAGGCCGTGCGTCTCGTCGTACTTGAGCTCCGAGGTGAGGTAACTCGGCATGTACGACAGCAGCATGTAGTCGGTGACGTTGAAGACCAGGACCAGGCCGACGCAGAGCAGCATCGCGCGCCACTGGCCGAAGACCATCTGGCGCAGGCCGATGCGCTTCTCGGCCTCGCGGCGCGCCTTCTCCTTGGCGTGCGCCTCCTTCTCCAACCGGGCGAAGGCCGGGGTCTCTTCGAGCCGCATCCGCAGGTAGAGGCCGATGACGCCCATCGGGCCGGCTATCAGGAACGGGATCCGCCAGCCCCAGGAGTGCAGGTCGTCGGTGGACAGCAGCGCGGTCATCAGGGTGACCAGGCCGGCGCCGCCGACGTAGCCGGCGAGGGTGCCGAACTCCAGCCAGCTGCCGAGGAATCCGCGCTTCTTGTCGGGCGCGTACTCGGCGATGAAGGTGGAGGCGCCGCCGTACTCACCGCCGGTGGAGAAGCCCTGCACCAGGCGGGCGACGAGCAGCAGGATCGGTGCGCCGACGCCGATCGTGGCGTACGACGGGATCAGGCCGATGGCGAAGGTGCCCACGGCCATCATGATCATGGTGATGGCGAGGACCTTCTGGCGGCCGATGCGGTCGCCGAGCGGGCCGAAGAACATCCCGCCGAGCGGGCGCACCAGGAACGCCGCGGCGAAGGTGCCGAAGGTCGAGAGCAGCTGCGCGGTCGGGTTCCCGGACGGGAAGAAGACATGGCCGAGGGTGACCGCGATGTAGCTGTAGACGCCGAAGTCGAACCACTCCATCGCGTTGCCGAGGGCGGCCGCCGACACTGCGCGCTTGACCATCGCCGGTTCGACGACGGTGACCTCGCCTGAGGACTGCGGTCGGGGGGCTTCCTGCTTCGGCTCCGGGGTCGCGTCGGCGTTCCGGCCGACGCCGGTACCGGGCCCGGACGCTAGGGGGGACTTCGTCGGCACGTGCTCGCTCGCCTGCGCTCTCTGGGACGACTACAAGGACCTGCACCGCCATGGCGTGACGGGGCGAGGGACGACCATACGGGCAGACCGGGCCATCACGGACAGTGTGCGGCTGACCGCGCAGTCGCCCGCCTACCCGCTCCTCGCTGGGCAAACGTACGTATCCGAACTATTTTCCGGAGCCGGTGTCTGTGACCCATGTCGCGGGGATCGACTGCAACCGCGGCGGGATCGTGGCGTGCGTCACGCGGGCGGGCGGCGGTCCCGGACGTGCTCGGCCGCCTGCGGAAACGCAGGGGGAACGGCGGATACGGGGCCCGCGGAAGGGAGCGGACACGGGACCGCATACGGAAACGGCGCGGTGGTGCGTGCAGCCCCACCGCGCCGAAGGATCGTCGCGTCCCTCCAGGATCGGCCACCGCCAGGCGCCCCGCCACTTGGACGGCAGCGGCGGCGTCCGCCTCAGGGCATCCATGCCTCGTACGACATCACCTGGCCCGCGGTGATCCGGAAGTCGGGCAGGTCCTTGGTGAAGGTGATCTCCGTGCCGAGGAGTTGGCCGGTGTGCGGATCGAGGATCACCATCTGGCGGGTGGCGTCCGCGGCGTCCGTGGCGCCGCCCCCTCCGTCGTGCACGAACGCCAGGCCGCGCCGGCCCAGCCGGTCGGTGACCGCGCCGGCCGGCCGCAGCTCCCCGGTGTCCGCCAGCAGCCGCACGATGGCCGCGGTCTCCCGGAGGCCCGGCGTCCACTCCTGACGGAACGAGGAGAGCGCCATCAGCAGCCGCGGGACGGCCGCCGCACCGCCCTCGTCGTCGCCGGCCGCCCCGTAGAGGGAGGTGAGCAGCGCGCGCAGCGCCTTGGGGTCGGTCGGCGGCCGGGTCCGGGCGGCGAGGCCGTCGTGTGCCGCGCCCGAACCGGGCGGGTAGGTCGCGCGGTGCAGCACCTTCCCGTCGCTGACGGTCCGCCAGTGGCCGTCGTCGTCGTGGATGACCGGCCGGCCCGGGTGCCGGGGGTCGGTGGCCATGACCAGTTCGGAGCCGCTGCCGTCGCCGTTCCAGCGGGTGATCCGCTCCTCGGGGACGGTCACCGGGGGCGCCGCGTCCGGCCCGGTCCCCATGGACAGGCTCCAGCTCTGGAGGTGGCTGCCGCGCCGCGGCCCGTCCCCGGGGCCGGCCGTCCGGGCCCGCTCCGCGGCGATGCGGGCCAGCGCGTCCAGCGAGGGGGCGGGCGCCTCGGTGCGCAGCACCAGCGCGGCGGGCGCCGCGACGGCCGTGCTGCTGCCGGCCTCGCTGAGGGTGAAGGCGAGCACCGCGACCAGCGCCAGTACGGCCGCCTCGGCGCGCAGCACCAGGCGGCGCCGGGCCCGCCGGGTGCGGGTGCTGTGCAGCAGGCGGTTGAGGCCGCGCTCCGCGGTGGCGTCCAGCGGGCGGTCCCGCCAGCGGCCTTCGCCGGCCGGCACCGGGTTGGCCGCGCGCAGCAGCTGAAGTTCGTCACTCATGGCCGTCGCCTCCTCCTCGTACGGACACCGTGGTCCGGGTACGGTCGATCTCCGCGCGCAGGCGGCGCCGGGCCCGGTGCAGCCGCATGGCCGCCGCGCTCCGGCCGCAGCCGAGGACCACTGCCAGCTCCTCGACGCTCAGTTCCTCCCAGGCGGTCAGCCGCAGCACCTCCTGGTCGGTGTCCGAGAGCCGGTCCAGCGCCTCGTGCACCCAGGAACCGGGCTGCTCGGTGTCCGGGCTTGCCACCGTCTGCCGGCCGTGCGCCGCCTCGTGGTTGCCGAGCCGGTGCAGCAGCCGCCGGTAGCGGCCCATCCCGCGCACCGTGTTGGCCAGGCAGTTCCGGGCCACCCCGTACAGCCAGGGCAGCGGCGGATCGGGGAGTTCGGTGCGCCGCCGCCACGCTATGGAGAAGACGTCCGCCACCACCTCCTCGACCTCGTGTGCCGGGGCGTCCAGCCGCCGCGCCACGAAGCGGCTGACCGCCCAGTAGTGCGCGCGATAGGCCTCGGCGAAGGCGTCGTCCGTGCTCATGAAACCCCTGTGTCCGGCACCGCCCCGATCGTCACACCCCTCCCACGTGACTCATCGCACGGGCCCCCACCGGCCGTTCCGGGCCGTCGGCGGTGACGATCGGCGGGCAGGCGGACACCAACGGGACATGAAGCTCCCCGCAATGTCGTCCCCGGCGGACGGGGCCGCGGCGCAGCGGTCCGCCGCCGTGCGGCCCGCCCCGCCGCGGAACCCGGTGAAGTGGCTGACGACCACCGACCACAAGACCATCGGCACGATGTACCTGGTGACCGCCTTCGCCTTCTTCTGCGTCGGCGGTGTGCTGGCGCTGCTGATGCGCGCCGAACTGGCCAGGCCAGGGCACCAGTTGATGTCGAACGAGCAGTTCAACCAGGCGTTCACGATGCACGGCACGATCATGCTGCTGATGTTCGCGACGCCGCTGTTCGCCGGTTTCGCGAACTGGATGATGCCGCTCCAGATCGGCGCGCCCGATGTGGCGTTCCCGCGGCTGAACATGCTCGCCTACTGGTTCTACCTCTTCGGTTCGCTGATCGCGGTGGGGGGCTTCCTCACCCCGCAAGGGGCCGCGGACTTCGGCTGGTTCGCCTATGCGCCGCTGTCGGGCGCCGTCAACTCGCCCGGTGTCGGTGCCGACATGTGGATCATGGGCCTGGCCCTCTCCGGCTTCGGCACCATCCTCGGCGCGGTCAACTTCATCACCACCATCATCTGCATGCGCGCCCCCGGCATGACGATGTTCCGGATGCCGATCTTCACCTGGAACGTGCTGCTGACCGGTGTGCTGGTCCTGCTCGCCTTCCCGGTGCTGGCCGCCGCGCTCTTCGCCCTGGAGGCGGACCGCAAGTTCGGAGCCCATGTCTTCGACGCGGCAAATGGCGGTGCATTGCTCTGGCAGCACCTCTTCTGGTTCTTCGGGCATCCGGAGGTGTACATCATCGCCCTGCCGTTCTTCGGCATCATTTCCGAGGTCATTCCGGTCTTCTCCCGGAAGCCGATGTTCGGTTACATCGGTCTGATCGCCGCGACGATTTCCATCGCCGGCCTTTCGGTGACGGTCTGGGCGCACCACATGTACGTGACGGGCGGCGTGCTGTTGCCGTTCTTCTCCTTCATGACGTTCCTGATCGCCGTGCCGACCGGTGTGAAGTTCTTCAACTGGATCGGCACGATGTGGAAGGGCTCGCTGTCCTTCGAGACGCCGATGCTCTGGGCGATCGGCTTCCTGATCACCTTCGTCTTCGGTGGTCTGACCGGCGTCATCCTGGCGTCGCCGCCGATGGACTTCCACATCTCCGACTCGTACTTCGTGGTGGCCCACTTCCACTACGTCGTCTTCGGCACGGTCGTCTTCGCGATGTTCGCCGGATTCCACTTCTGGTGGCCGAAGTTCACCGGCAAGATGCTCGACGAGCGGCTGGGGAAAATCACCTTCTGGACGCTGTTCGTCGGCTTCCACGGCACGTTCCTGGTCCAGCACTGGCTGGGCGCCGAGGGCATGGCGCGCCGTATTCCCGACTATCTCGCCGCCGACGGTTTCACCGCTCTGAACACCGTCTCGACCATCTTCTCGTTCGTGCTCGGCCTGTCGATCCTGCCGTTCTTCTACAACGTCTGGAAGACCGCCAAGTACGGCGAGAAGATCGAGGTGGACGACCCGTGGGGGTGGGGCCGTTCGCTGGAGTGGGCCACGTCCTGCCCGCCGCCGCGGCACAACTTCGTCTCCCTGCCGCGTATCCGCACCGAATCCCCGGCGTTCGACCTGCACCACCCGGACGTCGCGGCCACGAACGAGGTGTGAGGGAACCCCATGGCTGAGGAGACCGGTAGGGGCGAGGACGTCCGGATGGCCGAGGCGATCAACGAGATCGAGGGCTTCCTGCTGTGGGAGGCGGAGCGGGAGCAGGCCCGCACCCGGGCGGAGGAGTTCTGCGCCCGGCTGCCCTGGCTCACCGCCTCGCAGCGGGAGGACGTCGCGGCGCACTACTGCCGCGAGCAGCGCGAACAGTCCCGCTCCTATCTGGAGCGCATCGCGGTCCGCAGCGCCGCGCTGCGGACCGAGTACGAGGGCGCCTATCGCGCGCTGCGCCGCCGGATGGTGGTCGCGCTGCTGGGCATCGGCGTCCTGGAGGTGCTCGCCGTGGCGGTGTTCTCCTTCACCGGTAGCGCACCCGGAGTTCCTTGACCCCGTTGAGCCAGGCGGAGCGCAGCCGTCGCGGGTCGCCGACCAGGGAGATCCCGGGCATGGCGTCCGCGATGGCCTGGAAGATCAGGTCGATCTCCAGGACGGCCAGCGACTTGCCCAGGCAGAAGTGCGGTCCGCCGCCGCCGAAGCCCAGGTGGGGGTTGGGGTCGCGGGTGATGTCGAAGACCTCGGGGCGGTCGAAGACCGAAGGGTCGTGGTTGGCGGAGGAGTAGAAGATCCCCACCCGCTGGCCCTTCTTGATCCGCGCGCCGCCCAGTTCGGTGTCCTGGGTCGCGGTCCGCTGGAAGGAGACCACCGGGGTCGCCCACCGCACGATCTCCTCGGCCGCGGTCGCCGGGCGCTCGCGCCGGTAGAGCTCCCACTGCTCGGGGTGGGTGAGGAAGGCGTGCATACCGTGGGTGATGGCGTTGCGGGTGGTCTCGTTGCCGGCCACCGCCAGCAGCAGCACGAAGAACCCGAACTCGTCCGAGCCGAGGTTCCCTTCGTGCTCGGCGGCCACCAGCCGGCTGACGATGTCGCCGGCCGGGCACTGCTTGCGGGCCGAGGCGAGGTTCATCGCGTACGAGATCAGCTCCATGGCCGCGTTGGCGCCGACCTCCTCGGTGATCGCCAGCTCCGGGTCGTCGTAGGCGATCATCTTGTTCGACCAGTCGAAGATCCGGGCCCGGTCCTCCTGCGGGATGCCGATGAGCTCCGCGATCGCCTGGAGGGGGAGCTCGCAGGCGATGTCGGTGACGAAGTCGCCGGAGCCGCTGCGCCGGGCCTCGGCGACGATGTGCTCGGCCCGTCGGCGCAGCGCCTCCGTAAGCGCCCGTACGGCCCGCGGGGTGAAGCCGCGCTGCACGATCTGCCGGACCCGGGTGTGCTCCGGCGGGTCCATGTTCAGCATGATCAGCTTCTGGACCTCGATCTGGTCGCGGGAGATCCCCGGGTTGAAGCGGATGATCGAGGTGTTGAGGTTGGCCGAGAAGACCTCCGGTTTGGTGGAGACCTCCTTGACGTCCTGGTGGCGGGTGACGACCCAGTAGCCGTCGTCGCCGAAGCCGGCGAGGCCGTGCGGCTGGGCGTTCCACCACACCGGCGCGGTCCGGCGCAGCAGGGCGAACTCCGGGAGCGGGACCCGGGACTGGTAGACGTCGGGATCGGTGAAGTCGAACCCGTCGGGCAGCGCGGGGCAGTGCATTGGCGACTCCTGGTCCAGCCGGCGGCGAACGCCCTGATGGGCCGCCACCCTAACGCGTCTGACGAACTATCAGATACAGGTCGCGGTGAAGGTAGCCAGGCGTTCGGCAAGTGGCAAGGCTCACGGCAACACCTCTTGCGCACAAGGCCGTTGCCGCCCTCTTGCGCCGCGCCGGGCGGCTCATGAGACTGGTCGCAGAACTAGAACGCGTACTAGTTCTTCCCTCCGTGGGCGCCCCCGTCGCCCGCGGACGCGAGGAGAGGACGAGTTGAGTCATGCCCGCCGAACCCGTCATCGTCGAAGCCGTACGGACCCCCATCGGCAAGCGCCACGGCGCGCTCGCCAACCTCCACCCCGCCTATCTCCTGGGTGAGACGTACCGCGAACTCCTCGCCCGCACCGGCATCCAGCCCGACTGCGTCGAACAGGTCGTCGGCGGCACCGTCACCCATGCCGGTGAACAGTCCATGAACCCCGCCCGCAACGCCTGGCTCGCCATGGGCCTCCCCTACGAGACCGCGGCCACCACCGTCGACTGCCAGTGCGGCTCCTCGCAGCAGGCCAACCACATGATCGCCAACATGATCGCCGGCGGTGTCATCGACGTCGGCATCGGCTGCGGCGTCGAGGCGATGTCCCGCGTCCCGCTCGGCAGCGGCTCCAAGCACGGCCCCGGCAAGCCCTGGCCCGACGAGTGGAACGTGGACCTGCCCAACCAGTTCGAGGCCGCCGAGCGCATCGCCCGCCACCGCGGTCTGACCCGCGAGAACGTCGACGCGCTGGGCCTGATCTCCCAGGAACGCGCCGCCGCCGCCTGGGCCGAGGAGCGCTTCAAACGGGAGACCTTCGCCGTCCAGGTGCCCACCACCGAGGACGAGCAGACCGCGGGCCAGGGCATGTGGCGGCTGGTCGACCGCGACGAGGGACTGCGCGACACCAGCATGGAGGCGCTGGGCCGGCTCAAGCCGGTGATGCCCACCGCGGTCCACACCGCCGGCAACTCCTCGCAGATCTCCGACGGCGCCGCCGCGCTGCTGTGGGCCTCCAAGAAGATGGCCCGCGCCCTCCGCCTCACCCCGCGCGCCCGCATCGTCGCCCAGGCCCTCGTCGGCTCCGACCCGCACTTCCACCTCGACGGGCCGATCGACGCCACCCGCGCCGTCCTGGGCAAGGCCGGCATGTCCCTCAAGGACATCGACCTCGTCGAGATCAACGAGGCGTTCGCCTCCGTCGTGCTGTCCTGGACCCGGGTCTTCGACCAGGACCTCACGAAGGTCAACGTCAACGGCGGCGCCATCGCCCTGGGCCACCCCGTCGGCGCCACCGGCGCCCGCCTGATCACCAGCGCCCTGCACGAACTGGAGCGCCGCGACAAGGAGTTCGCGCTGATCACCATGTGCGCCGGCGGGGCCCAGGCGACCGCGACGATCATCCAGCGGCTGTAGCCGCCCCGTATCCCGGCCCGCCCCCGCCGGAGCCGTCAGGATCCGCCCGGCGGACCGGACGGCGCGGTGAACGCCACCGGCGCCTCGAACGCGGCCCGGCGGGTGGCCCGGCGCAGCGCCCTGAGCACCGTCCCGCCGAGGGTGAGCGTGAGCACGACCGTGACCGCCGCCCGCGGCAGATCCCACCCCAGCGACGTGGCCAGGCAGTACGCCAGGAAGCGCGGCAGGTTGGCGGAGAGCGGGTCACCGGGCACGAAGGAGACCCCCGACCCCAGTCCGCCGATGTACGGCCACCCCTGGAGGTTCATCACCAGTCCGTAGGCGACCGACGCCACCGCGCCGTACCCGGCCAGCAGTGCCAACTCGCGGCGTCCGCGCCATCGTTCGGCCCCGGGCAGCAGCCCGGCGCCCATCGCCACCCACCCCATCGACAGCATCTGGAACGGCATCCACGGGCCCACACCACCGGTCAGCAGCGCCGACGCGAACATCGACACCGACCCCAGCACAAACCCGAACCCCGGCCCGAGCACCCGCCCCGAGAGCACCATCAGGAAGAACATCGGCTCGATGCCCGCGGTGCCCGCACCCAACGGCCGCAGGGCCGCCCCCGCCGCGGCCAGCACCCCCAGCATGGCGATCGCCTTCGCGTCCAGACCGGGGCTGCCCCCGCCCGCGGCCGGGGAGGCGTCCGCGATGCTCGCCACCACCACCGCCAGCAGCAGCGGCAGCAGCGCGGCGAACAGCCACGGCGCGTCCTGCGAATGCGCCAGCCCCGACCCCGAACCGGCCAGCAGCGGCCATCCGAAGGCCACCACCCCGATCGCCGACACCAGGCACAGCGCCACCACCGACCGCGGCCCGAGCCGGACCGCCCGCACCCGCCCGGCCGCCGCCGTCATGCCGGCGCCCCTTCCAGCGCACGGGCCACCTGCGACACCGTCAGCCACGGCAGCGGCGCCAGCACCTTGGCCACCTGCGGGGCGAAGGCGGGGGAGGAGACCACCACGTCCTCGGTCGGACCGTCGGCGACCACCTCCCCGTCCGCCAGGATCACCACCCGGTGGGCCAGTTCGGCCGCCAACTCCACGTCATGCGTGGCCAGTACGCACGCCTGCCCCTCGGCGGCCAGGCCCCGCACCACCTCGACCAGCCGGGCCTTGGCCGCGTAGTCCAGACCCCGGGTGGGCTCGTCGAGCAGCAGCAGCGGCGGCCGCGCGGCCAGCACCACCGCGAGCGCCAGCGCCAGCCGCTGCCCCTCGGACAGATCGCGCGGATGCGCCGATCCCCGCACCCCCGGCAGCAGCCGGGACACCAGCTCCCGGCACCGCCCCTCGGGCGCGTTCGCGTCCCGGTCCGCGGCCGTGCACTCCGCCGCCACCGTGTCCGCCGACAGCAGATCGCGCGGGTCCTGCGGCACCAGTCCGACCCGGCGCAGCAGATCCCGCGGCCGCGTGCGGTGCGGCACGGCGCCGCCCACCCGCACCGAGCCCGACGACGGCTGGTGCATCCCCACCAGCGTGCGCAGCAACGTCGACTTGCCCGCCCCGTTACGGCCCATCAACGCGACCGTCTCACCGGGCCGCACGGTCAGTCCGACACCCTGAAGCACCGGTGTCCGGCCCCGGCGGACGCCCAGCCCCTCGACCACGGCGACCGGTTCGGTCTCCGACGCCGGCCGCTGTGCCGGTCCGGCCGGCGGCACCGCCGCCAGCCGCTCCCGCAGCGCGGCCGCCTTGCGACGGGCGTCGCGCACCGACAGCGGCAGCGGCGACCAGCCGGCCAACCGCCCCAGTTCCACCACCGGCGGCCGGACCGGGGAGGCGGCCATCATGCCCGCCGGATCACCCATCACCGGCGCCGCGCCCGGCCCCGGCAGCAGGATGACCTGGTCCGCGTACTGCACCACCCGCTCCAGCCGGTGCTCGGCCATCAGCACCGTCGTCCCCAGGTCGTGGACCAGCCGCTGCAACACCGCCAGCACCTCCTCGGCGGCCGCCGGGTCCAGCGCCGACGTCGGCTCGTCCAGGACCAGCACCTTCGGGTGGGCGGTGAGCACCGAACCGATCGCCACCCGCTGCATCTGCCCGCCCGACAGCGTGCCGATCGCCCGGTCCCGCAGCTCGGCCAGGCCCAGCAGGTCCAGCGTCTCCTCGACCCGGCGCCGCATCACGTCCGGCGCCAGCCCCAGCGACTCCATGCCGTACGCCAGCTCGTCCTCGACGGTGTCGGTGACGAAGTGCGCCAGCGGGTCCTGGCCCACCGTCCCGACCACATCGGCCAGTTCACGCGGCGGATGGGTACGGGTGTCCCGCCCGTCGACCGTCACCCGGCCGTGCAGGGTGCCGCCGGTGAAGTGCGGCACCAGCCCGCACACGGCGTTGAGCAGGGTAGACTTGCCGACCCCCGACGGACCGACGAGGAGGCACAACTCCCCCTCGGCCACGGTCAGATCCACCCCTTGGACGGCCGGTTCGCCGGCCTCCCCGTAGGTGACCGAGACCTGCTCGAAGCGGATCATCGGGCGTGCTCCTTCGTCAACGGATCGGGATCGGGACCGCGGCGGGCCCCCAAGCGGCGGGCCGGCCGGCCGCCCGGCGCCGGATCGCCGGCCCGCGCCGGCGCCGCGCCCGGTCCGGGAGCCGGTGCGGCCACCGCGGGCACCAGTCCCACCAGCACCGACAGCGCCGGCCACAGCGGCAGTACCGGCGCGGTCAACGGCACCGCCGGCGGATGCAGCGCGTCCGGCGCATAGCCGTTCGCCGCGATCATCAGCGCCGCGACGGCCACCCCCGAACCGGCCACCCACCAGGCCCGCGCCCCCCAGGGCTCGGGCCGGTAGCGGGTGCGCACCGACCGGCGGCCGCCCAGCCACAACCCGGCCAGCGCCGCCGCCAGTCCGGCCGCGAGTAGCGGCAGCCCGTAGCCGCCACCGGCGTCCCCGAGCAGTCCGTATGTGCCCGCGCACACCCCGAGCAGCCCGCCCAGCGTCAGCACCGACGTCAGCCGCCGCACCGCGGGCGGCACCTGCGCCGTCCGGCCGTAGCCCCGGGCGTCCATGGCGGCGGCCAGCGCCACCGAACGCTCCAGTGCGCCCTCCAGCACCGGCACCCCGACCTGCAACAGGGCCTTCGCCCCACGGTCCGGACGGCCGCGCAGCCGGCGCGCCGCGCGCAGCCGCTGCACATCCGCCACCAGGTTCGGTGCGAACGTCATGGCGACCACCACCGCCACGCCCGCCTCATACAGCGCACCGGGCAGCGACTTCAGCAGCCGTGCCGGGTTGGCCAGCGCATTGGCCGCCCCCACACAGATCAGCAACGCGGCCAGCTTCCCCCCGTCGTAGAGCGCGAAGAGCATCCCCTCCGCGGTCACCCGGCCGCCGATCCGCACCCCCTTCGCCCAGTCCGGAAGCGGGAGTTCCGGCAGCGTCACCAGGGTGTGCGTCCCCGGGATCGGCGAACCCAGCACAAACGCGAACACCAGCCGGATGCCCAGCACCACCAGCCCCAGCTTGACGAACGCCCCGTACGACCGGGCCCACGGCGCATCCGTCCGCCGCACCGCCACGACATAGCCGGCCACTCCCACCAGCAGCCCCAGCAGCAGCGGGTTGGTGGTGCGCGAGGCGGCCGTGGCCAGGCCGAGCGCCCACACCCACCAGGCGCCGGCGTGCAGTGCCGTACCGCGGGTGGCCCGCGGGACGCTCATCCGCGCCGCCGGCGTGCCTGCCACACCCCGGCCGCGCCCAGCACCACCACGACACCGATCCCGGCGACCAGCCCGGCCGACGGCCCTCCGCCGCCCGGCGCGTCCGCCGCTCCGCTCCCGGGCTTCTCCTCGCTCCCGGACGTCGCCTTCGCGCCGTCGACCTGCTCCGCGCAGCCCGACCGCGGATAGCCCGCGATCCCGCACAGCAGCGCACTGGCGTCGTACCGCAGCGGCTTCGCCACCGCCGCCAGCGCCTCGCCGGCCGGGGCGTCCGCCGGCACCCGGGCGCAGGCGGTCCGCTGCGCCGGCGGGTGCTCACCCGACGGCGCGTCCGCCGCGCCACCGAAGTCGATCACCACACCGATCCGCTTGGCGCCGGCCCGGGCGGGGGTCCGGTCGCACAGCGCGCCGAAGTCCGGGGCGGTGCGCGGGGTGGCGGCCTTGGCGGAGTCCGCGCTCACCGTGAAGCGGAAACCCACCACGGCGCCGTCGGCCGGCCGTGCGGTGCCGGGTCCCTCCGTGGCGTACGCCCACGCGCCGGCCTTGCCGCCGGCCGCGGCCGGCCCGCCGTCCCAGAACGACCAGTACCGGTACTCCTGCGCCTGCGCGGGCCCGGCCCCGAGGCCGGCCACCGCGCCCGCCAGCACCAGCGCCCCGACGGCCCGCCGCAGCCCGCGGCGCCCCGTGCGGTTCCGCCTCACAGCGCGGTCTTGCTCTTGTTGCGGCCGCTGATCAGGAAGCCGGCGCCGGCGCCGATGGCCAGCCCGATGCCGATCACCCACCACACGCCGATGCCGCCGTCGGCGCCGCTGTCCCGGGCGTCCTTCTCGGCGGCCGACGACGGCGCGCCGCTGCCGGCCGGCTTGGGCCCGGTGGCGTCGAGCGCGGCCACCAGGTCGGTGCCGCCGAAGGCGCGCGGGTCGGCGCCGGTGGCATGCGCGGCGAAGATCAGCTGGGCGTAGGCCGCCGGGCCGCCCTGCTTCGCCCAGTCCGCGGCGTTCTTCTCCAGCCACGCCAGCGGCTTCTGCGCGGCCGCACCGTGCGAACCGGCCGCCAGCGCGACCACCGCATCGGCGGTGTTGCCGACGTCCGGCTGGTCCTCGGCACCGGGCATCGCGGACTTCAGATGCTGCCCGCCGGCGTCCAGCTGCCCGACCAGCCAGCCGGCGCCGGCGTCCGCGACGGCGTTCCGGTCGTCCGCGCCGTCCTCGCCCTTCTCGCAGCTCAGCGGCTTGATCGCGCGGTCCGCCGACTTCCCGGCGGGCGCCACGACGAAGCCCTTGCCCAGCGCGCCGGTGACCGCGGCGGCGGTCGCGTCGGCGTTCGCCGCGGCGTTCTTCAGCTGGAAGGTGAACGCCCCGCGCTCGCCCTCCTTCGCCTCGCACCCCAGCCGGAACCCCAGCAACGCGTCGTACGGCGACTTGCCGCCCTGCGCCGTCACCGACTCCGGCTTCTCGCCCGCCGCGGCGAGCGCGCCGATCACCACGGCCGTGGAGTTGGCGTCACTGACCTCGCCGCCCTGGCCGCCGGGCATCGAGCTCCAGCCGCCGTCCTTGTGCTGCACGGACGTAAGCCACCGCACGGCCTTCTGCACGGCCTCGCCGTGCCCGCCGACCGCGGCCAGCGCCTGCACCGCGGCGGCGGTCTGGTTGGTGTCCCGCAGGGTGCCGGCCTCGCACGCCGTGCCCGGATCGGCCCGGTACGCCGTAAACGCCCCGTCGGCGCACTGCTGCCCCGCCAGCCAGTCCACGGCGGACGCCGCCGGCCGCACCCCCACCGTGTGCTGCGCCAGCAGCGCCGTCGACTGCCGCCACACGCCGTCGTACTGCGGGTCCTTGCTGCCGTACAGCCCCTTGGGGAGCTGCTTTCCGGTCGCCGGGCCGGCGGCGTACGCGGCGGGCGCTGCGGCGGTGGCCAGCACGGCGGCACTCGCCATGGCGGCCAGCGCCGTGGCGGCGCGGCGCGGCCGGGGTGCGGCGGCGGGGTGCGGCTGCGGGGCGGGTGCCTGGGGGGCCATGCGGGCCATCGGATGGGTGCCTCTCGGGTCGGTCGGAGTCGCGGCGGCTACGAAGCCGAGCCGCGCTCGGGCGACCGTCCGCGCAGCACCTCGGGGGTGCTGTGCGGTGGCACCGGGCTCAGCTCCGTATACCTCGACGGTGCCGCGCACCGGCCGTCCGCGGGGGCGGCGGGTCCGGTGGCGGGAGCCTTGGTCGTGCCCCCTCGGGTGCTCCGGCTCATGCGGTCGCGTCGTCGCGCGGCCGCACTCACGGTTGCGGGTCAGCGCCGGATTTCCACCGGCTTCCCCCGATCGGGTACGGATGAAGTTGTCCCGCACACCTTAACGCTCCGCCTGCCGCCACCGGACGGCGTCGGGGGAACCCACCGGCCGACCAAGATCCCTTGACTGGGGCGGGTGCCGGAGGCATGGGCTGTCGGCGCCGGGAGGGGCCGGCGCGGCCTCGGCCTCCCTGCGGAGGTCCGGCGGAATACCCCCTAAACCGCCACGTAACGCACCGGGTCCGCCCCCGCCACCGGCTCCGCATGGCCCCGTTTGACCAGGTGGCGGAGGTGGGCCTCGGCCTCGGAGACGGCGATGGTGCGGGAGGCGTGCGGAATCTGCTCCCAGGGGCGGTTCCACTGCATGGACGTGGCGAGCTGCCAGGCGGTGAGCGGTTCGTGGAGCAGCGCGCGGAGGTCGGCAAGGCGCTCCTCGTGGTGGGCGAGCAGCTCCCGGACGCGGGCGGCCGCGTCCGGGAAGGCGTACTGGTGCGCCGGCAGCACCTCCGCCGGCGCGAGGCGGGCGATGCGCGCGAGGGAGTCGAGGTAGTCGCCGAGCGGGTCGCCCCGGTCGAGCAGGTCGGGCGCCTCCTCGTCGGGGTCCTCGTAGAGCCCGATGTGCGGGGTGATGCCGGGGAGGAGGTGGTCCCCGGAGAAGAGCCGGCCGAAGCCCGGGCGGCCGTCGGCGACGGGGTGGGTCTCCTCCAGGTGGAGGCAGACGTGCCCGGGGGTGTGGCCCGGTGTCCAGATCGCGCGGATCCGGCGGCCGGGGAGGTCCAGGAGCTCGCCGGGGGCGATGTCCCGGTCGGGCAGCGCGGGTTGCCGCCCGGCCGAGGTCCGTCCGCGCCGGGCGGCCCGTAAGGGGGCGAGGTGCTGCTCCGGCGCCCCGGCCGCGGTGAGCTTGGCGACGAGGTAGTCGAGCCACTGGCCCGGTACCGCCTCGCGGGTGCGCCGGACCAGCGCGGTGTCCGCGGCGTGCAGGGCGATCCAGGCGCCGGAGGTCTCCCGCACCGTCGCGGAGAGGCCGTGGTGGTCGGGATGGTGGTGGGTGATCACCACGCCGTGGATGTCGGCGGGGGCGAAGCCGCAGGCGGTGATGCCGGCGGTGAGGGTGTCCCAGGAGTCCGGGTCGTCCCAGCCGGTGTCGATGAGCACCGGACCGCGGTCGGTCTCCAGGAGGTGGACGAGGGTGTGGCCGAGGGGGTTGTCCGGTATCGGGACGGCGATGCTCCACACCCCGCCCCGGTGGTCGATCACCTGCGGTGCCATCGGTCCCGCCCCCTCCCGCGCCGTCGTCGGCTCAACTGTAGGGGAATGCGCGGAAACGAGAACCTGTTTCACGCGGGCCCCAACCCTTCTTGGTGCGTGCGGAGTTGGGATTATCGGCCGCGCAGCGGATTTCGTGGCGCGGTGGCGCGGGTCCCGCGGCAAGGGGCCGTGGACTCCGCGGCGGCGAACTGGTATCAGTTCTGGAAAGCGACTTCTGATGAAGCGTCAGAAATGCTTCCGGACGTCGGAGACCGTCGAGACCGTCGGGAGGCGGCAGCGATGAGCGACCTCGTCGAGTACGGAAAGCTCTATATAGGCGGTGAGTTGGTCGACCCGGCCGGCCCGGACACCATCGAGGTCGTCTCGCCGCACACCGAACGGGTCATCGGCCGGGTGCCGCACGCCGCGCGGGCCGACGTCGACCGGGCGGTGGCGGCGGCCCGCGCGTCCTTCGAGGCCGGGGTGTGGGCGAACGCGCCGCTGGCGGAGCGGATCGCCGTGGTGGGCCGGATCAAGGACGCGTTCGCGGTGCGCAGCGAGGAGTTCGCGCGGGTCATCGGCGCGCAGAACGGGACGCCGGTCACCGCGGGCGTCATGGTGCAGTCGCTGGCCGCGATGCTGGTCTGGGACGCGGCGCTCACGGTGGCGCGGGAGTTCGTGTTCGAGGAGCGGCGGGCCGGGGTGCTGGGGCCGCTGCTGGTGCGCCGGGAGCCGGTGGGTGTGGTCGCGGCCGTGGTGCCGTGGAACGTCCCGCAGTTCACCGCGGCCGCCAAGCTCGCGCCGGCGCTGCTGGCCGGGTGCTCGGTGGTGCTGAAGGTCTCGCCGGAGACGCCGTTGGACGCGTATCTGCTCGCCGAGATCGCCTCGGAGGCGGGGCTGCCGGAGGGGGTGCTGTCGATCCTGCCGGCCGACCGGGAGGTGAGCGAGTACCTGGTCGGGCACCCGGACGTGGACAAGGTGTCGTTCACCGGGTCGGTGGCGGCGGGGAAGCGGGTGATGGAGGTCGCGGCCCGCAACCTCACACGCGTCACGCTGGAGTTGGGCGGCAAGTCCGCCGCGGTGATCCTCCCGGACGCGGATCTGGACGCGGCGGTCGCCGGGATCACGCCGTTCGCCTGGATGATCAACGGGCAGGCGTGCGTGGCGCAGACCCGGATCCTGGCTCCGCGCAGCCGCTACGACGAGATCGCCGAGCGGTTCGCGGCGGCGGCGGGGGCGCTGACCGTCGGCGACCCGCTGGACCCGGCCACCGAGATCGGCCCGCTGGTCGCCCGGCGTCAGCAGCAACGGTCCCTGGACTACATCGCGTTGGGGCAGAAGGAGGGCGCCGCGCTGCTGGCCGGCGGCGGGCGGCCGGCGGGGCAGCCGACGGGGTGGTACGTCGAGCCCACGCTCTTCGGCGAGGTCGACAACGGGATGCGGATCGCCCGTGAGGAGATCTTCGGTCCGGTGATCTGCCTGCTGCCGTACGGGGACGAGGAGGAGGCGGTGCGGATCGCAGGCGACTCCGAGTACGGGCTGTCCGGGTCGGTGTGGACCGCGGACACCGAGCACGGCGTCGAGATCGCCCGGCGGGTGCGGACCGGGACGTACTCGGTGAACACCTTCAGCATCGACATGCTCGGGCCGTTCGGCGGCTACAAGAACTCCGGTATCGGGCGGGAGTTCGGGCCCGAGGGATTCGGCGCCTACCTGGAGCACAAGATGATCCACCTGCCGGCGGGTGCGTGATGGCGGAGCGCTGGCGGGTGGCGGTGGACCGGCGGGTCTGCATCGGCTCGGGGCTGTGCGCCGGGACCGCGCCGGAGCGGTTCCGGCTGGACGCGGCGCGGCAGTCGCATCCCGTCGAACCGGAGACGGAGGCCGCCGAGGGCGTGCTGGCGGCGGCCGAGGCGTGCCCGGTGGAGGCGATCGCGATCAGCGAGGCCGGGAGCGGGGAGGCGGTGTTCCCGCCGGAGGAGTGAGCGGGGGAGCGAGGGGGTGGCTCGGGCCCGTAGGGGGTGGGGTGGCTGGGCCCTTAGGGGTCGGGAGGCCCCCTTGCGGGCCAACTACCCACCCGGGAGGGGAGGTTATGCGGACGGCGGCAGGCGGTCCGGCGTCCGTCCCGGCGTCGTGAGGTCGATCAGCCGGCAGACCGTCTCGATGTCGATCTTCACCTGGGCGATCGAGGCGCGACCGGACAGCCAGGTGATCAGCGCCGAGTGCCAGGTGTGCTCGATGACCCGGACCGCGGAGAGCTGTTCCGGGGTGGGCGGGCCGTCCAGTCCGATCGCGTCGAGGATGATCGTGGTGGTCAGCCGGGAGACGGTGTCCACCTCGGGGCTGACGGACCGGTCGGCGAAGGTCAGCGCGCGCACCATCGCGTCGGCCAGGTGGGGTTCGCGCTGGAGGGCGCGGAAGGCCCGCATCAGGGTCTGCGCGACCCGGGCGCCGGGGTCCTCCTCCGACGGGGGGCGCTTGCGCAGCGTCTCGTGCATGCGCTGGAGCTGGTCCTGCATGGTGGCGACGAGCAGGTGCACCTTGGACGGGAAGTAGCGGTAGAGGGTGCCGAGCGCGACCCCGGAGCACTCGGCGACCTCGCGCATCTGGACGGCGTCGAAGCCGCCGCGGCCGGCCAGTTTGGCGCTGGTGTGCAGGATGCGGCGGCGCCGGGCCTCCTGACGTTCGGTCAGGGGAGGACTCGCCGGAAGCGCCGGCCTGGCCGCCTTGGGTTCCGTAGTCATGTGTCCCATTCCGTGGCTTTCCGTCCGCGATGCGGTGCGCGCCGGTGGTGTGATCGGCACAGCATGGCAGGGGCCGTGCCGTGGCGCGAATCACCTGGCGTGGCTCTTTTCGCTCTCTTCCCGGCCGGTAGATTCACAACTCGGTGAACTGATCAGTAGCTATTCAGTTCTGAAACTTGTTCTAGATTACCGCCAGCGGTTACGCTCCGGCGAAAGTCCAGTGAGAAGGGGGCCGTGCGTGACCGCAGAGGCCGTCCAGGCAGCCGCGCCCCGCCCGGCGGAGACCCCCTCGGCCTCCGCCCCGACGGACCGTGAGGGTCCCCTGCGGATCGCCATGCTCACGTACAAGGGCAACCCCTTCTGCGGCGGTCAGGGCGTCTATGTCCGCCACCTCTCGCGCGAACTGGCCCGGCTCGGCCACACCGTCGAGGTGATCGGCGCGCAGCCCTACCCCGTCCTCGACGAGGGCGTGACGCTCACCGAGCTGCCCAGCCTCGACCTCTACCGCCAGCCCGACCCGTTCCGCACCCCGGGGCGCGAGGAGTACCGCGACTGGGTCGACGCCGTCGAGGTCGGCACGATGTGGACCGGCGGCTTCCCCGAACCGCTGACCTTCTCGCTGCGCGCCCGGCGCCATCTGGCCGCCCGCCGCGGCCGGTTCGACGTGGTCCACGACAACCAGACCCTCGGCTACGGCCTGCTCGGCGGGCCCGGCGCGCTCGGCGCCCCGCTGGTCACCACGATCCACCACCCCATCACCGTCGACCGGCGGCTCGACCTGGCCGCCGCGCAGGACTGGAAGCGGCGCGCCTCGGTCCGCCGCTGGTACGGCTTCACGCGGATGCAGAAGCGGGTGGCCCGGCGGCTGCCGTCGGTGCTGACCGTCTCCGGCTCCTCCCGCCAGGAGATCGTCGAGGACCTCGGCGTCCGCCCCGGCCGGATCCACGTCGTGCCGATCGGCGCCGACACCGACCTGTTCTCCCCGGACCCGTCCGTCCCGGAGGTACCCGGCCGGATCGTCACCACCTCCAGCGCGGACGTCCCCCTCAAGGGGCTGATCCACCTCGTCGAGGCGCTGGCCAAGGTGCGTACCGAACGGCCCGACGCCCACCTCGTCGTGGTCGGCAAGCGGGCCGACGACGGGCCGGTCGCCGCCGCCATCGCGCGGCTCGGCCTGTCCGGCGCCATCGAGTTCGTCAAGGGCATCAGCGACGCCGAACTCGTCGACCTGGTGCGCGGCGCGCAGATCGCCTGCGTGCCCTCCCTCTACGAGGGCTTCTCGCTGCCCGCCGCCGAGGCGATGGCCACCGGGACCCCGCTGCTGGCCACCACCGGCGGCGCCATCCCCGAGGTCGCCGGGCCGGACGGCGAGACCTGCCTCGCGGTGCCGCCGGGCGACGCCGGGGCGCTCGCCGCCGGGCTGCTGCGGCTGCTGGGCGACGAGGGGCTCCGCAACCGGCTGGGCGCCGCCGGCCGGGAGCGGGTGCTGGCCCGCTTCACCTGGCGGCAGGCCGCCCTCGGCACCGCCGAGCGCTACCGCGAGGCCATCGCCCGCCAGGCGGACCGCCCCACCACCGCGCCGGCCGCCGGCCGCCGGTGACCCCCGCCATGTCGTCCTCCCCCAGCCCACGCCGCACCTCACCCCGCCCCTGACCGCCGGACGAAAGCGTAAACGCCGTGCTGACCGTCGACTTTTCCCGATTCCCGCTCGCTCCCGGCGACCGCGTACTCGACCTGGGCTGTGGCGCCGGCCGGCACGCCTTCGAGTGCTACCGGCGGGGCGCGCAGGTCGTCGCCCTGGACCGGAACGGCGAGGAGATCCGCGAGGTCGCCAAGTGGTTCGCCGCGATGAAGGAGGCCGGCGAGGCCCCGGCCGGCGCCACCGCCACCGCGATGGAGGGCGACGCGCTGGCGCTGCCCTTCCCCGACGCCAGCTTCGACGTCGTGATCATCTCCGAGGTGATGGAGCACATACCGGACGACAAGGGCGTGCTCGCCGAGATGGTGCGGGTGCTGCGCCCCGGCGGCCGGATCGCGGTGACCGTGCCGCGCTACGGCCCGGAGAAGATCTGCTGGGCGCTCAGCGACGCCTACCACGAGGTCGAGGGCGGCCACATCCGCATCTACCGCGGTGACGAACTCCTCGACAAGATGCGCCAGGCGGGCCTGGAGCCGTACGGCACCCACCACGCGCACGGGCTGCACAGCCCCTACTGGTGGCTCAAGTGCGCCTTCGGCGTGGACAACGACCAGGCGCTGCCGGTCAAGGCGTACCACAAGCTGCTGGTCTGGGACATCATGAAGAAGCCGCTGGCCACCCGGCTCGCCGAGCAGGCCCTCAACCCCGTCATCGGCAAGAGCTTCGTCGCCTACGCCACCAAGCCGCAGCTGCCCGAGGCGGCGGCGCAGCCCGCGCCCAAGGCCGCCGCCCGGCGCACCCGGTCCACCAAGCCCGCCGCCCGCGGGGCCGCCAAGTGACGACTCCCGGGCGCACCGAACGGCTCGTCCTGCCGGGGGTGCTCACCGCCGAACAGGCCGCCGACACGGTCGCCGGCATCCTGGCGACCCAGCGCACCGACGGCGCCATCCCCTGGTTCCGGGGCCACCACCTCGACCCGTGGGACCACACCGAGGCCGCCATGGCGCTGGACGCGGCCGGCGAGCACGAGCGGGCCGAGGCCGCCTACGACTGGCTGGTCCGCCACCAGCAGCCCGACGGCTCCTGGTTCGCCGCCTATGCCGACGGGGACGCCGGCGCCCCCACCGACCGCGGCCGGGAGACCAACTTCTGCGCCTACCTCGCGGTCGGGGCCTGGCACCACTACCTCTCCACCGGGGACGAGGCGTTCCTGGACCGGATGTGGCCGGCGGTCCACGCGGCGATCGAGTACGTACTGGAACTCCAGCAGCCCGGCGGCGCGATCGGCTGGAAGCGCGAGGACGACGGCACGCCCGTCCGCGACGCGCTGCTGACCGGCTCGTCCTCCGTCTACCAGGCGCTGCGCTGCGCCCTGGCGCTGGCCGAGCAGCGCGAGGAGCCGCAGCCCGACTGGGAGTTGGCCCTGGGCCGGCTCGGCCACGCGATACGCCACCACCCCGAGCGGTTCCTCGACAAGTCCCGCTACTCCATGGACTGGTACTACCCGGTGCTGGGCGGCGCGGTGCGCGGCCCGGCGGCCCGGGCGCGGATCGACGCGGAGTGGGACCGCTTCGTCGTCCCGGGGCTGGGCGTGCGCTGCGTGGTGCCCAACCCCTGGGTCACCGGCGGCGAGAGCGCCGAACTGGCGCTGACGCTCTGGGCGATGGGGGAGTCCGACCGGGCCGTGCTGATCCTGAAGTGGATCCAGCACCTGCGGGCCGAGAACGGCATGTACTGGACCGGCTATGTCTTCGAGGACGAGACGATATGGCCACGGGAGCTGACGTCCTGGACGGCCGGTTCGCTGCTGCTGGCGGTGTCCGCGCTGGGCGGTGACGAGGCGACCACCTCGGTGTTCGGCGGCGAGCGGCTCCCGGTGGGGCTGGCGCCGGACTGCTGCCGGTAGCCGGGCACCTCGGGGGCGCTCGGTACCGGCCACCCCCGGTTGGCCGTTTCCCGGTGGCGGCCGGCCGGCGGGCAGGTCAGGCTGCGGACGATGTTCCCCAGTCGAACCGAGCCCGCCGGAGGCGTGCCGTGACCGTTGTGCAGTCCCCCGTCCGCAACCGCGCCGCCCTCCGCAGGGCCGTCGCCGCCCCGCTGCTGGTGTGCACCCTGACCATGGGAACCGTCGCCTGCGGCGGATCGAAGGAGAGCCAGGGCGATGCCGGCGGCACGCCCAGCCCGACCAGCTCCGTGGAGAAGCAGAAGTTCGCCAAGACCCGCTTCGTGGCCAACGCGGGCCTCGCGGCCGGCGCCGCCTACGAGTGGATCATCAAGCCGTACCGCGCGGGCGGCTTCAAGCACGGCGCCCCGCACCGCAAGCGGGCGCTGGTCAAGGCGGGTCTGGCCGGGGTCTTCACCTACAACCGGCTCAAGGCCGCGGTGCACAACGCCCAGGGCGACCCGGCGCTCTCCAAGGCGCTGGCCCCGCTCAACAGCGGGATCGACTCACTGAAGAGCCTCGGCACCAAGCTCCGCAGCGGCGATGCGGACACCGGTGACATCAACAAGTTCCAGAACGTCATCGGCGGCGTCAAGGACGCGGGGAAGAGCAACGGCGCCGAGGTCACGAACCAGGTGCCGAGCCTGTCGCAGCTGGGCGGGTAGCGGGTCGCTGGGCGCTTGGCCCGGCTTCCCACGTTGTCGGCCTTCCCGCCGTGCCTGTCCGCTGCGCGGGGCTTGTCGGGTGTGGTGCCGGTCCGCTGCGCGGGGCTGTTGGGTGCGGTGCCGGGTCTGTGGGGCGGTAGGGGTGTGCCGGACTGCTTCGCTTTACGTCCGGCACACCCCTACCGCCCCACAGACCCGTCCCCTCCCGTGTGTGGTCGGTAGTTCAGGTGGGTGGGGTCAACTCCCGGTGGGTTGGTGCGGGGTGTGGGCCGAGTAGTCGGCGGACATGTGAACCGTCATCCTCGTGTGACCGTTGGGCGCGCTGTGGCATGGGCGGTGTCATCGGATCTCCCGGGGCATCCGGAGGGTCCTTCGTGGCGGTGTAATAGGGAGGTCGGCAAGGGGAGTTGGCGATACCGTGCGTCGCATGACTGCTCAGGAATCACCTGCGACCCAGCCCGGACCGCTCCAGGGCTCACTTGACCATGGACGTTACTGTGCGGAACTGCTCGCCGAGACCGAGCGGTTCCGCGCGGCGCTGCGCGGGGCCGATCTGACCGCGACCGTGCCCACCTGTCCGGACTGGACCCTGGCCGAGCTCGCCCGGCACGTCGGCGGCGCGCACCGCTGGGCCGGGGAACTGGTCGCCACCCGCGCCACCGAGGTGATCGCCTGGGGCGACGTCCCCGGCTCCGGCGGACCGGAGGGCAGCACCCCCGAGGCGCTCGACCTCTGGCTGGCCGAGGGTGCCGAGCGCACCGTGGCGGCGCTGTGCGAGGCCGGTGCGGACGCCGCCGTCTGGTCCTGGGCGACGGACCACACGGCCGGGTTCTGGGCCCGCCGGATGGCCCACGAGACGGTGGTCCACCGCGCCGACGCCGCACTCACCACCGGCGCCGCGTACGAGGTCCCGCCGGAGCTCGCCGCCGACTGCATCGACGAGTGGCTCCAGCTGTGCGCCCTGCCGGAGGCGGCCGCGCGCTGGACGGAGCGCGCCGACGGCGCGTTCGGGCCCGGCCGGACGATCCACCTGCACGCCACCGACGCCCCGGCAGACCTGCATGCCGAGTGGATCCTGGACCTGACCGGCGACCGGCTGGCCCACCGCCGCGCCCACGAGAAGGCCGCGGTCGCGCTCCGCGGCCCGCTCACCGAGCTGCTGCTGGCCCTGTTCCGCCGGCGGTCCGTCGAGGACGCGGGGATCGAGGTGCTGGGCGACCGGTCGGTGTTCGACCGCTGGCTGGAGTACGCGTCCTTCGAGTGACCGGCCGGCCGGGCCGTCAGGAGTTCAGCTCGGCCAGCACCCGCAGCGTGGTCGGGTCGGGCGCGGTCACCAGCAGGTCGGTGACCGGCCCGGCGCGCCACAACTCCAGCCGCTCCGCGATCCGTTCGGGCGGCCCGACCAGCGAGATCTCGTCGGCGAAGGCGTCCGGCACGGCCCGCACCGCCTCCTCCCGGCGGCCCTGGAGGAAGAGTTCCCGGATGCGGCGGGCGGCTTCCGGGTAGCCCATCCGCGCCATCAGGTCGGCGTGGAAGTTCCTCCTGGCGTGCCCCATGCCGCCGATGTAGAAGCCGAGCATCGCCTTGACCGGCAGCAGCCCCTCGGCGACGTCGTCGCAGACCAGGGCGCGCACCATGGGGGCGATCAGAAAGCCGTCCGGGGCGTGCTCCAGCGACGGGCGGTAGACCTCGGTGCGGGTGGGCGACCAGTACAGCGGCAGCCAGCCGTCGGCGATCTCGGCGGTCTGCGCGATGTTCCGGGGGCCCTCGGCGCCGAGCAGGACGGGCAGGTCGGCGCGGAGCGGGTGGGTGATCGGCTTCAGAGGCTTGCCGAGGCCGGTGGCGTCCGGGCCCCGGTAGGGGTGGGGGTGGAAGCGCCCCTCGGAGGCCACCGGGCCCTGCCGGCGCAGGACTTGGCGGACGACGGCCACGTATTCCCGGGTGGCGGTCAGCGGGCTCTTGGGGAACGGATGCCCGTACCAGCCCTCGACGACCTGCGGTCCGGACAGCCCCAGCCCCAGCAGGACCCGCCCGCCGGAGAGGTGGTCGAGGGTGAGCGCGTGCATCGCGGTGGCGGTGGGGGCGCGGGCGGCCATCTGGGCGATGCCGGTGCCCAGTTTGATGCGGGAGGTGTGCGCGGCGATCCAGGTGAGCGCGGTGAACGCGTCGGAGCCCCAGGACTCCGCGGTCCACACCGAGTCGTAGCCCAGGCGCTCGGCCGCGCGGGCGAGGTCGAGATGCCGGGGATCGGGGCCGCGGCCCCAGTAGCCGAGTGCCAGACCGAGTCGCATGGGCCCGCCCCCTGTGTCGACGACCGGTTGTCCGTACGGAACATGACGCTGCGTCAGCTCTCCGGTCCGCGCACTGTACGGGGCCGCCGCGGACATGGCAACGGCCCCCCGCCCGAGGGGCGAGGGGCCGTGCGGCGGGCCGTAAGGCGGCGTCAGCCGCGCTGGATGCCCGTGGTGTCCTGGAGGATGCCGCGGCGGCCGTCCTGGGTCTGCGCGACGAGCGCGGCGCCCCGCTGCTCCACCGCGAGGTACCAGGTGCCGGGCGCCAGTTCGGCGATCGGCGACGGCGAGCCGTCCTCGCCGTAGAGCGGGCGGGCCACCGGCACCGCGAACCAGAACGGCGCGAAGTCGGCCGGGCCGCCGGCCGCCGGAGTGGCACCCGCGGCGCCGCCGGCGGTCGCCCCGGCGGCGGCACCCGTGCCCCCGGCCTGCTGGCCGCCGTAGGGCTGGCCGCCGTAGGACTGGCCGCCGTGGGCCTGGCTGCCGTGGGTCTGGCCGCCGTAGGGCTGCTCGCCGTAGGACTGGCCGCCCGGGTAGCCGTAGCCGCCCTGCTGCTGGGCGCCGCCCGGGTAGCCGTACCCCTGCTGCTCCTGGGGAGCCTGCTGCGCCTGGGGAGCGTGGTGTCCCTGCTGGGCCTGGGCGCCGCCGTACGGACCGGCGACCTGCTGCGGACGGGGCGCGCCCATCAGCGGGGCCTTCAGTGCCGGGACGAGCGGGGTGGCCACCGCGGCGCCCGCCTGGGCCAGCGCGGCGATCAGGCCGAGGATCAGACCGACGCCCGCGCCGCGGCTGTCGATGATCGCCCAGAACGCGGTCCAGGCGGCGAACACGGACAGCGCCACCCCGAACTGCCCGAGGTCCAGGCCGGCGACCTTGCGCGGCTGCGGCAGCGCCCGCGCCGTGACGATCAGGGCGGCCGCGATGACGCCGGCCAGGTAGACGCTCATCAACAGGTGCAGTGCCTGCCAGGCGTTGGCGGCGCCGTACGAGTCGAGGCCGAGGAACGAGGCGATCAACAGCAGTGCCGCTGCTCCGATCACCACGCCGTCGCCTCGACTGAGGGAGCGGATGTTCACGTAAAGGTCCTTTGTCGGTTTCGTGTTCCTGGTCGACGGCGGGAGGGCGTCGACCCGGTCATTGGCGCGCGGTGCGGGGCACGGCGAAGGTCCCCATCGTAAAAGAGAACCTATCGCCGAATCCTGTGGGCCGCCCCGGGGTATCGGTGCGGCCCGCGGACGGAAGTCCGTTCGGCGGGCGGCGGAAGTCCGTTCAGTGCGTCAAGAAGTCCGTAATGCCCTCGGTGATCCCGCGGGCCGCCTTTTCCCGCCATCCCGCGTCGGTCAATTGCGCGGCATCTTTGGGATCGCGCATATTGCCGCACTCGATGAACACCTTCGGCACCGCGGAGAGGTTCAGCCCGCCGAGATCGGCGCGGACGTCCAACCCGGTCCCGTGTCCGAGGTAATTGGAACGGGAACTTCCGGTCGTCGCCGCGAACCGGTCGGCCAGCCGCTCGCCCAGATCCCGCGAGGGCGCCACGATCCGGGAGGTGTCGGCGGCGCCCGCGGCGACCCGCGCCGGGAGGATGACATGGAAGCCGCGGTTCCCCGGGTCCGAGCCGTCGGCGTGGACGGAGACCGCGGCGTCCGCGTGCGCCTTGTTCCCCGCCGCGGCGCGGGCGTCCACGCACGGCCCGTACGGGCGGTCGCCGTCCTGGGTGAGGACGACCTTGGCGCCCTCCGCCTCCAGGAGCGCACGGGCCCGCCGCACGACGTCGAGGGTGAACGCCGCCTCGGCATAGCCGTCGTCGGTGGCGGTGCCGGTGGTGTCGCACTCCTTGTGGTCGTTGCCGATGTCCACGGAGCGGGCGATCTCGCGGGTGTGGTCGCGGTTGCGCGGGTTGTGGCCGGGGTCGAGCAGCACGGTCTTGCCCTTGAGGCCGGCGTGCGGAGCGCCGGTGGAGGCCGGGTGCGCCGCGTCCCCCGCGGGCCCGCCGTCCGGCGCCGGCGACCCGGAGGCGGAGCCGGCGGGGGCGGCGCCGCCGACCGGCGGCCGCCAGGCCAGCCAGCCGCCGACACCGACGGCCACCACCACGGCCGACGCGATCAGCAGGGTGCCGCGCGAGCGGCGGGGCGGGGGGAAAGGACTGCTGTTCGACACCTGGGCGATGGTAGCCGCCTCAGATTCCGGCCCCGGTGCGCCGCAGGACGCGCAGCGAACGGTGCGCCGAGACCTCGGTGAACGCGCCGGACGCCAGGGCCCTGCGGTAGATGCGGTACGGGGCCTGGCCGCCGTCCGCCGGGTCCGGGAAGACGTCGTGGATGACCAGCAGCCCGCCGTCGGCGACGTGCGGGGCCCACCCCTCGTAGTCGGCGGTGGCGTGCTCGTCGGTGTGCCCGCCGTCGATGAAGACCAGGCCGACCGGTGCCTGCCACACCCTCGCGGCCTGCGGCGAGCGGCCCACCAGGGCGATCACGTGGTCCTCCAGGCCCGCGGCGTGCAGGGTGCGGCGGAAGGTCGGCAGGGTGTCCATCCGCCCGACGGCCGGATCGACGACCTCCGGATCGTGGTACTCCCAGCCGGGCTGCTGCTCCTCGCTGCCCCGGTGGTGGTCCACCGTGACGGCCATCACCCCGGCGGCACTCGCCGCCTCGGCGAGCAGCAGCGTGGAGCGGCCGCAGTAGGTGCCGATCTCCACCAGCGGCAGCCCCAGCGCCGCCACCTCGCCGGCCGCCGCGTACAGGGCGAGCCCCTCGTCCGCGGGCATGAAGCCCTTCGCCGCCTCGAAGGCGGCGAGGATCTCCGGCCGGGGCGGGGTCGGGGCCGTGGGAGCGGTCATGGGCTTCCTCCTGGTGGGCGCGGCCGGGCTGCGGCGGCCGTCGGTGCCCCGGTGCGCCGCATCGGACGTGCGGCGCACCGGGCGTTGGGCATCGTGCGGCGGGGCCCCGCGGTGGACGTCCCCGCGGAGAGATCCCGCGGTAGGGATCGTGCCGTACCGGGGACGGGGGCGCGGAACGGGGGTTCGCCCACCCGCCGTTGCCCGCTGTGCCACCTCCCGCTTTCTCCGTGACTCCTGCTCCTCCTGCGTCGCCTGTTCCTGTCGTGCCGACTCCGTCTCCGTCCCCGCCCGTTCCTGTAACCAGGGCGTTCCCGGCGGCCGGGAATTCGCCGCATTCCCGCGCGGGCCGAACGCGAAGCGGAACACGCCCGGAACGCGCGGGGCAACGTGCGGGGAACGCGCATCAGCCGCGCGCCGAGATCGGATGCCGAACCGGCCCGGAGCGGATGCCGTGCGTACCCCGAATCGGTAAGCGCTCCGAATCCCCGCGGGGAAAGTCCGCCGATAAACCGCCGGGCTGCGCGCGGTAATAGCGAACGGCCCGCACGGAATTCGCCGAACCGTTTCCGGTTCGCGTCCGGGCCGTTTCCCGTCGAGGGCCGCACCGTACGGCCGCGGAGGCGGACCGGGACCGCCCCGACCCCGCTCTCCCCACTCCACCCTGCATCTGACCTTCCGTCAGATTGGAACGTGTTCTACTCTGCCCGGCATGGGCATCGGAATCACGCAGGACCACCGTGACCTCGCGGAGGCCGCGCGCGGCTGGGCCGCCCGGACCGTACCGCCCGACGACGTGCGCGCGCTGCTCGACGCCCCGCCGGCGCGGACCGGCCGCCCCGGCCACTGGGACCGGCTCGCCGAACAGGGCCTGCTCGGCCTCCACCTCCCCGAGGCCGACGGCGGGGGCGGCGGCGATCTGCTCGATCTCGCCGTCGTCCTGGAGGAGTTCGGCCGCGCGGCGTTACCGGGCCCCTACCTTCCCACCGTCCTCGCCGCCGAACTGCTGCGCCGCGGGGGCGCGCCCCGCCCCCTCCTGCGGGCGCTGGCCACCGGCGAGCGGATCGCCGCCGTCGCCCTCGGCAGCGGCACCCTCACCGCCGCGGAGAGCGCCGACGGGTACGTCCTCGACGGCACCGCGCCCCCGGTCCTGGCCGGCGGCGACGCCGATCTGCTGGTGCTGGCGGCTCGGGCGGCCACGGGGACGGTGTGGCTGGCGGTGGACGCCGCCGACCTCGCCGTCCGCGTCCAGGACAGCGCCGACCCGACCCGGCCGACCGCCGAGATCGGCGCCGAGGCCACGGCGGTGCCCGGCGACCGGCGCCTCGCGATCGACGGCGCACTGGTCCGCGACCTCGCCGGGCTGCTGTGCGCCGCCGAAGGCTGCGGCACCGCCGCCTGGGCGCTGGAGGCCGCCGCCGCGCACGCCGCGGTGCGCGAGCAGTTCGGCCGCCCCATCGGCCAGTTCCAGGGCGTCAAACACCTCTGCGCGGACATGCTGCTCCGCTGCGAGCAGGCCCGTGCGCTGGTCTGGGACGCCGCCCGGGCCGCCGGCGAGGAACCCGCGGTGCGCGGTCTGGTCGCCGCGCTGGCCACCGCGACCGCCCTGGACGCCGCCGTCGGTTGCGCCAAGGACTGCATCCAGATCCTCGGCGGCATCGGCTTCACCTGGGAGCACGACGCCCACCTCCACCTGCGCCGCGCGCTCACCGCCCGCCAGCTGCTCGGCGGCGGCGACGCCCACCGGCAGCGCGCCGCCCGGCACGCCGCGGCCGGCGCCCGCCGCGCCCTGAAGCTGGAACTCCCCGCCGAGGCCGCCGGGTTCCGGGACCGGGCGCGCACCACCGTCGACCGGGTGCGCGGCCTCGAACCGGCCGCCGTCCGCCGCGCGCTGGCCCCCACCGGATACGCCGCGCCCCACCTGCCCGCCCCCTACGGGCTGGGCGCCGGCCCCGTGGAACAGCTCGCCATCCAGCAGGAGATGGCCGCCGCCGGCGTCCGGATCGCCGACCTGGGCATCGCGACCTGGGTGGTGCCCGCCCTCCTCGCCCACGGCACGGCCGCCCAACAGGAGCGGTACCTGCCGCCCACGCTCCGCGGGGACCTGACGTGGTGCCAGCTCTTCTCCGAGCCGGAGGCCGGATCGGACCTGGCGTCGCTGCGCACCCGCGCCGTCCGCACCGCGGACGGCGGATGGCGGATCACCGGCCAGAAGGTGTGGACCTCGGCCGCGCGGACCGCCGACCACGCCATCCTGCTCGCCCGCACCGACCCGGACGCGCCCAGGCACCGCGGCCTGACCTTCTTCCTCGTCGACATGGCGGCCCCCGGCGTCGACGTCCGCCCCCTGAAGGAGATCACCGGCGACGCCCTCTTCAATGAGGTGTACCTCGACGATGTGCCGCTGCCGGCGGACGCGGTGGTCGGCACCGTCGGCGACGGCTGGCGGGTCGCCCGCACCACCCTGGGCAACGAACGCGTCCACATGGCCGACCAGGTGGCCTTCGACACCGGCCTGGAGGCCCTGCTGGCGCGCACCGCCGACCTCGACGGCGCGGTCCGCGCCCGGCTCGGCGCACTGGCCGCCGAGGCGCACGCGCTCGGCTGCATCGCGCTGCGCACCACCCTCCAGCAGGTGTCCGGCCTGGAGCCGGGCGCCGGCGCCAGCATCCGCAAGCTGGTGCAGACCGCGCACCAGCAGAAGGCCGCCGAGCTGGCCCTGGAACTGCTCGGCCCGGCCGGCGCGGTCCGCGAGGGCCCCGGCGAACGGGCCCTGCACGGCTTCCTGATGTCGCGCTGCCTGACCATCGCCGGCGGCACGACCCAGGTCCAGCTGAACGTCGTCGCGGAACGCCTCCTCGGCCTGCCCCGCGACCCCGAGCCCCGCTCCCTCGTCTGACCACCGACCCGCCCCGTCCTCTGGAGGATGATCCGCATGGCCGGCACGGCGTACCTGATCGGCGTCGGGATGACCCGGTTCGAGAAGCCCGAGACCCGTGAGTGGCAGTACTGGGAGATGGCGAAGGAGGCGGGTGGTGCGGCGCTCGCCGACGCCGGCATCGGCTACGACGCGATCGAGCAGGTGCCGGTCGGCTACTGCTACCAGGCGTCCACGGCCGGCCAGCGCGCCGTGTACGAACTGGGGCTCACCGGCGTCCCCGTCTACAACGTCAACAACAACTGCGCCACCGGTTCCACTGCGCTGATGATGGCCCGCCAGTTCGTCGCGTCGGGCCTCAACGACTGCGTCCTGGCACTGGGCTTCGAGCAGATGAAGCGCGGCGCGCTGGGCGCCGGCGCCGGTGGCGGAGCCGCTGGTGCGGGGGGCTCGGCTTCCCCGGTCGCCCGGCACTACGGCGTGATGGCCGCGGCCCACGGCTTCGAGCGGACCCCGCCCACCGCCCAGATCTTCGGCAACGCGGCCCGCGAGCACATGGACCGGTACGGCACCACCGCCGAGCAACTGGCCATGGTCGGCGCCAAGAACCACCGGCACTCCGCGCACAACCCCTGCGCCCAGTTCCGCGACGTCCACACCGTCGAGGAGGTGCTCGCCGCCCGCACCGTGCACCGCCCGCTCACCAAGCTCCAGTGCTCACCGACCTCCGACGGCGCGGCGGCCGCGGTGGTCGCCTCGGCGCGGTTCGTCCGCGAACACGGCCTGGCCGACCGGGCGGTGGAGATCGTCGCACAGGCCATGACCACCGACACCGAGGAGAGCTTCGCCTCCGGTTCCTGCCTCGACGTCGTCGGCGCACCGATGACGTCGGCCGCGGCCCGGCAGGTCTACGAGGCCGGCGGCCTGGGCATCGAGGACGTCGACGTCATCGAGCTGCACGACTGCTTCTCCATCAACGAGCTGCTGACCTACGAGGCGCTCGGGATGTGCCCGGCGGGCGCGTCGGGGAAGCTGATCGCCGACGGCGCCACCACCTACGGCGGCCGCTGGGTGGTCAACCCCTCCGGCGGGCTGATCTCCAAGGGGCATCCGCTGGGCGCCACCGGGATCGCCCAAGTCACCGAGCTGTGCTGGCAGTTGCGCGGCACGGCCGGCGACCGCCAGGTGCCCGGTGCCCGCGTCGGCCTCGCCCACAACATCGGCCTGGGCGGCGCGGCGGTGGTGACGCTGCTGCGGAAGTGAGCGGTGGGGGAGTCTTGGGGAGTGGCGGGCTGAAGGGGCGCCTGCGCCCGGGCTCGGGGCCCCGTTCTTCCTGGCCGCGACCTACGTCCGTGGCCCTAGGGCCGGGCGGGCGGGAACGCGCCGTTATCCCGATGCGCCGGGCGCGCGTTCGGTGCAAGCATGGGCGGCATGCCCCCGATAGCCACCTCCTCCACGCTGTCCGCGGCCGCGCGCCGGACGGCCGCGCCGGCCTGGCTGGTGATGCTGCTGGTCTGCGCCGGACAGTTCCTGGTCGTGCTGGACGTCTCCGTCGTCAACGTGGCACTGCCCGCGATGCGGACCGGACTGGGCCTGTCCGAGCTGGGACTCCAGTGGATCGTCAACGCCTATGTGATCACCTTCGCGGGCTTCATGCTGCTCGGCGGCCGGGCCGCGGACATCTTCGGCCGTAAGCGGATCTTCGTCGTCGGGCTGGCGCTGTTCACCGTCGCGAGCCTGGCCGGCGGGCTGGCCCAGCAGCCCTGGCAGCTGATCGCCGCCCGCACCGTCCAGGGCGTGGGCGCCGCGGTGCTCTCCCCGGCCACGCTCACCATCCTGACCACGTCGTTCCCGGCCGGTCCGGCCCGCACCCGGGCCATCGCGACCTGGACGGCGGTCGGCGCGGGCGGCGGCGCGGTGGGCGGTCTGGTCGGCGGCGTCCTGACCGAGTACCTGACATGGCGCTGGGTGCTGCTGATCAACGTGCCGGTGGGCGCACTGGTGTTGGCCGGTGCGGTGCGGTGGCTGAGCGAGAGCCGGCGGGACGCCGCGCGGCGGCTGGACGTGCCCGGTGCGCTGCTGGTGACCGGCGGGCTCGGGCTGGTGGCGTACGGCATCGTGCAGACCGAGACGCACGGCTGGGGGGCGGCGGCCGCGCTGCTGCCGCTGGCCGCCGGGCTGGTGGTGGTCGCGGTCTTCGTCGCCGTCGAGGCGCGCACCAGGGCGCCGCTGATGCCGCTGGGGCTGTTCCGGCGGCGGTCGGTCTCCTCGGCGAACGCGGCGATGGTGCTGGCCGGCGCCGCGATGTTCTCCATGTGGTACTTCCTCTCGCTCTACACGCAGAACGTCCTCTCCTACACCCCCCTTCAGGCCGGGCTCTCCTTCATCCCGCACTCGCTGTGCATCGTGCTGGGCTCCAAGGCCGCGCCCCGCCTGATGAACTACGTCGGCGCCAAGACCCTGGCGGTCAGCGGCGCGGCGATCTCGCTGTGCGGCATGCTCTGGCAGAGCACGCTGACCGTCGACGGCACCTACCTCGGGACGATCCTCGGCCCCGGTGTCCTGATGGCACTGGGCGCCGGACTGACCGCGACGCCCACCGCGGCGATCGCCACCTCCGGCACCGACCCGTCCGACCAGGGGCTGGTCTCCGGCCTGATCAACACCTCGCGGCAGATGGGCGGCGCGCTGGGCCTGTCGGTGCTCTCCACCGTCGCGGCCTCCCGCATCGCGGCCGGGCACGGCCGGGCGGCCCTGGCCGGCGGCTACGGACTGGCCTTCCTGGTCGGCGCGGTGGTGCTGGCGGCCGGTATCACGCTGATGCTCCTGGCGCTGCCGCGCCGGCGCGCGGACGTCGCCCACGGCTGAGCGGCGCCGCCCACGACCGCGTGGCTGCCCCGCCCCGTGCCGGGGCACCCGCCGCCCTCGCCGGGCCCTGCCGGCCCCCTCCCGCCGGCCGCCCGGAGAGCGGCCCGATCCCGGACGGCCGGCGGGTGGCGTGCGGAGGGGACCTACAACCACCCGTTGCGCCGGGCCGCGCGCACCGCCTCCATGCGGTTGCGGGTGCCGGTCTTGCCGATGGCGGCCGAGAGGTAGTTGCGGACCGTGGCCTGCGAGAGGTGGAGCTTGGCGGCGATATCGGCGACCGTCGCGCCGTCCACGGCCGCAGTGAGGACATCGCGCTCGCGCTGGGTCAGCGGGTTGGGTCCGGCGCTCAGGGCCGCGGCGGCCAGCCCCGGGTCGATCACCCGCTCACCGGCCAGCACCCGGCGGATCGCCTCCGCCAGATCCTCCACCGGACCGTCCTTCACCAGGAAGCCGGACGCCCCGGCCTCCATGGCGCGGCGCAGATAGCCGGGCCGCCCGAACGTCGTCACGATCAGCACCTTGCACGACGGCAGTTGGTCGCGCAGCTCGGCGGCGGCGTCCAGCCCGCTCATACCGGGCAGTTCGATGTCCAGCAGCGCGACGTCCGGCCGGGACTGCAACGCCGCCGGAATGATCTGGTCGCCGGCCGGGACCTGCGCCACCACCTCCATGTCCGTTTCGAGGTCGAGCAGCAGCGCCAGCGCGCCCCGCATCATCCGCTGGTCCTCCGCCAGCAGGATCCTGATCACCCGGCCCACTCCTTAGCATCCGCAGCATCCGCCAGATCGCCCGCGCCCACCGGTAGTTCGGCGGCGACGCGGAAGCCGCGCCGGCCGTCCGGGCCGCTGCGCAGCGTGCCGCCCGCCGCGGCCAGCCGCTCGGCCAGCCCCGTCAGACCCGTACCGCCCAACGGTCCGGTGGCGGCGCCGGGCACGGGGAGGGCCCCGTCCGCGTCGGACGCATCGGAGCCTACGGGACCCCGGCCGTCGTCCGTGATCGTCAGCCGTACCCGGTCGTCGTCCGCGTAGACCTCTATCGCGCAGCGGGTGGCGCCGCTGTGCCGGACGGTGTTGGTGACGCCCTCGCGGACCACCCAGCCCAGCAGCGCCTCGGCCTGTGTCGGCAGCGGCGGACCGGCCTGCCGGACCACCGACTCGATACCGGCGCCGTCCAACGCCGAGCGGGCCCGGTCCAGTTCGGTGGCCAGGCTCCCCTTGCGGTAGCCGGTGACCGCCTCCCGGACCTCGGTGAGCGCCTGCCGGCCCACCGCCTCGATGTCGGCGGCCTGGGCCAGCGCGGCGGAGAGGTCGCGGGGGCCCAGCCGGCGCACCGCCTCCGCCTTCACCACCACCACGGACAGCGTGTGCCCCAGCAGGTCGTGCAGATCGCGGGAGAACCGCAGCCGTTCCTTCTCCACGGCGCTGCGGGCCAACTCCTGGCGGGTGGCCCGCAGTTCCTGGATGGTGTCGAAGAGGCTGAGGACCGTGGCCGTCACCAGGCCGGACAGGAACGTGCCGTAGCCGATGCCGAACGAGCCCCAGGGGTCCTCCTGCCGCAGTCCGGAGATGACGCCCGCCGTCCCGCTGAGCGCGACCAGCCAGACGGCGAACGGTTTGCCGCGCAGCGTGCGCACCGTGCCCGACGCCAGCGACAGCAGCGGGAAGAACAGCAGCCATTCGCCGCCGAAGCCCAGCGCGACGGCGAAGGTCACGGCGGCCAGCGCGGCCAGCGCGCCGATCGGATAGCGGGTGTCGCGCAGCCGGGGGCTGAAGGCGGCGAAGACGACGTTCACATAGAGGGCGTTGAAGGCGAGGAGCCCGAGGCCGGCCAGCCAGGGGTTGCCGGACTTGCCCTGGATGATGTTGGAGAACGCGCCCGCCCCCATGAACAGCCAGGGCAGGAAGGCGTACCGCCCGGGCCCCCTGTCGGCCCGCTGGGCCCGTGCCTTCCGCCCGCACCGGTGCGGGTCCGCCCCGCCGTCGGGCGCCGCCTTCGGCCCCCGCCGCCGTCCGATCCACTGCATACCGCTCACTGCCCCCGTGTCGTCCTCCGCCGCCGACCGCACCGCCGGTCACACTGTCCGTGCCGCCCGGCGGTACGCGTACACCGCGTATCCGCCGAAGAGTGCCAGCCAGGCGGCCAGTATCGCCACCGTCGCAAGGCTCGGCGCACCGCCGTGCGCGACGCTCAGCCCGAGGTCGGCGAAGCGGTTGGCGGGCGTCCAGCCGGACAGCGTGCGCAGCCAGCCGGGGAACGCCGCGGCCGGGAACCACAGTCCGCCGACGATCGAGAGCACCAGCAGGCAACCGGTGTTGACCAGCCCGGTGGCCTGCGAGGAGAGGCGGTAGCCGTTGCCGAGGCCGAGCAGGGTGAACGGGACGGTGCCCAGCCACAGCAGCACCACCAGCGCGGCCCACTGCCAGACCGCCAGCCGCACGCCGTTGACCAGCCCGCCCACCAGCAGCACCGCGCCGAGCGCCGGCAGCACCGTGACCGAGCCGGTCAGCCCGCGGCCCACCACCACCTGCGCCGGGCTCAGCGGGATGCTCCGCAACTGCCGCAGCCAGCCCAGGCTCTTGTCCTCGGCGACGCCGCCGCCGGGGCCGAACGCTGCCCCCAGCGCGCCGTACGCGGCCAGGCCGACCATGGAGTAGAGCTTCCAGTCGGCGGCCGACCCGCCGGCGCCGAGGCGGGTGAACAGCAGGTACATCAGCACCGGCATCCCGATCCCGAAGAACACATAGCCCTTGTCGCGCAGGGCGCGGCGGATTTCCAGACGGACGTAGGCGAACATCACACCGTCTCCTTCGCGTTCGAGGTCGAGTTCGAGGTCCGGGCGCCGGGGGTGCCGGGCGCCGTGCCGGTCAGGGCGAGGAAGGCGTCCTCCAGGCTGGCCGGGGCGACCTGGAGACCGCGGATCAGATCGAGGGCGGCCAGCGCCCGGACCGTGGCGTCGGAGTCCGCGGTGCGCAGCCGGGCGCGGTCACCGTGGATCTCCACCGCCGTCACCCCGGGCAGCGCGGCCAGCGGCCCGGTGCCCGCGCCGGCGAGGTCGAGGGAGACCAGCGAGCCGCCGGCCCGCTGCCGGATCTCGGCACCGCTGCCGTCGGCGACCACCCGGCCGCGGTCCAGCACCACGATCCGGTCGGCGTGCTCGTCCGCCTCCTGGAGGTAATGGGTGGAGAAGAGCACGGTGTTGCCGCGGCGGGCGTAGCGCCGCATGGAGTCCCAGAAGGCGCGCCGCGCCTCCACGTCGAGGGCGGCGGTGGGCTCGTCCAGCACCAGCAGGTCGGGATTGCCGGCCAGGGCCACCGCGAAGCGGACCCGCTGCGCCTGGCCGCCGGAGAGCCGGTCGATCCGCCGCCCGGCCAGCGCGTCGAGCCCGGCCAGCTCCAGGGCCTCGTCGACGCCCATCGGGCGCGGGTAGGCGGCGGCGACGAAACCGATCAACTCCCGGACGGTGACCCGGGGGATGGGCTTGCCGTCCTGGAGCATCGCCCCCACGCGGCCCGCCCGCACCGCCGCCTGAGGCGCGCCGCCGAACAGCCGCACCTCCCCCTCGGTGGGCGGCAGCAGGCCCAGCAGCATCGCCACGGTGGTGGACTTGCCCGCGCCGTTGCGGCCGAGCAGTGCCACGGTCTCGCCCTGGGCGAGGGTCAACTCCAGCCCGGCCACGGCCTGCACCGCGCCGTAGCTCCGGGTGACGTCGGAGAACGCCACCGCGGCGCCCACCGGTGCCCCTCCGGGCGCCCGGCCCCTGCTCATCGTCGCCGTCATGCCTGCCTCCCCGTTGTGCCGGCGCGGATTCCGCCGCCGGCGATGGCGGTGCCGCTGCGCCGCCGTTCCGTGGCGCCGCCGCACGCTGTCTGTCCTGCTGCCCAAGACGCTACGGAGCGTTGCGATCGTGCGGCAGATGCGAATGTCGAGGAATACCCCTGACAAATGTCACGGGTGGCGAGGGGAAGGCCGGGAGACGGGGCGGGCGGCCGCTCGTTCACGGCGGCGACCGCCCACCGGCCCATATCTGACATACCGTCAGGGGTCTTCCGGGCGCCGCCCGCATCGGCTATACATGACTGCCATCGGCTAGAACGCGTTCTAGAAGTGCAGTGCGCCGACGGGCGCGGGCCCGCCGATCCGATACGACCCCGGCACGGCCGACGGTGCGGACGGCCGGGCCGGGGTCTTGACACCGTGGTGAAGGAGCAGCACCCCCATGCCCATCGACGCCGCCAAGGCCACCTCCGCCGAGCCGCGGACCACCGAACTCGCCTGGGACCACAAGGACGTCCAGCTCTACCACCTCGGCATCGGCGCCGGCGCCGCCACCGCGGAGCGGCCGCACGCCGCCACCGACCCCGACGAACTCCGCTACACCCTGGAGAGCGCGCTGCACGTGCTGCCCAGCTTCGCCACCGTCGCCGGATTGGGGTCTCCCCTGGTCGAGCGAAGTCGAGAGCTTGGGGAAGGGATGGCGCTGGCCGGCGGGCTCTCCGCCCCCGGCATCGACGTCGACCTGGCCGCCGTGCTGCACGGCGGCCAGACCGTCACCGTGCACCGCCCGCTGCCCGTGCACGGCCGCGCCACCCAGACCTCCACCGTCCCGGCCGTCTACGACAAGGGCAAGGCGGCCGTCATCGTGCTGCGCTCCGAAGTGGCCGACGACGACGGGCCGTTGTGGACCTGCGACACCCAGATCTTCGTCCGCGGCGAGGGCGGCTTCGGCGGCGAGCGGGGGCCGTCGGTCCGCGGCGAACTGCCCGACCGGGCGCCGGACCTGACCACCGAGCGCCTCGTCCGCGCGGACCAGGCGCTGCTCTACCGCCTCTCCGGCGACTGGAACCCCCTCCACGCCGACCCGGAGTTCGCGGCGCTCGCCGGCTTCGACCGGCCGATCCTGCACGGCCTGTGCTCGTACGGGGTGACGCTGAAGGCGGTGGTGGACACCGTGCTGGACGGGGACGTGACCCGGGTGCGCGCGTACAGCACCCGGTTCGCGGGGGTGGTCTTCCCGGGGGAGACGCTGCGGATCCGCGTCTGGCGGGACGCGACCGTGGGCGGCAACTCCGAGCCGGGGCAGCCGGGTTCGGACGGCCGCCTCCAGGTGTCGGTCACCGCGGCGGACCGGGACGACGCGCCGGTGCTGGCGGACACCGTGGTCGCGTACCGGTAGCCGCCCGGCGGGGGCACCCCCGGCCCCGTCGACCCGCCGGACCGTATGTCGAAGGAACTCGCGAGAGGAGCCGTAGGTATGCGCGCAGCCGTACAGCACGAGACGGGACGGGACAGGCTGGAGGTGCTCGACGACGTCGAGGCGGTGGGGTTCGGGCCCGGCCGGGTCAGGATCCGGATCCGGGCCACCGGGCTGTGCCACTCCGACCTCTCCGCGATGAACGGGGTGCTGCCGCAGCCCACACCGTTCGTCCCCGGGCACGAGGGGGCCGGGGAGATCCTGGACGTCGGCGAGGGGGTCACCAACCTGAAGGCGGGCGACCGGGTCCTGATGTGCTGGCTGCCGGCCTGCGGCAGCTGCCCGTCCTGCAAGCGCGGCCAGACGCATCTGTGCCTGGCCGGGTTCATGAACGCCGGCACCCCCAACTTCACACGCCCCGGCGGCGACGTCTTCGGCTTCGCCGGGACCGGCACCTTCACCGAGGAGGTGGTGGTCGCCGCCCACTGCGCCGTCCCGATCCCGGACGACGTCCCCTACGAGATCGCCGCCCTGATCGGCTGCGGGGTCACCACCGGCCTCGGCGCCGTCTTCAACACCGCCCGGGTGGAGGCCGGTTCCTCGGTCGCGGTGATCGGCTGCGGCGGTGTGGGCATCTCCGTCATCCAGGGGGCGCGGGCCAGCGGCGCCGCCCAGATCATCGCCGTCGACCCGGTGCCGGCCCGCCGCGAGGCCGCCCTCCGGTTCGGCGCCACCGAGGCCGTCGCCCCCGACGGACTCGCCGACGCCAAGGCCCGGATCACCGGGGGAGAGGGCTTCGACCACGTCTTCGAGGTCGTCGGGAAGTCCGCGACCGCCCGCACCGCCTACGAGACCACCCGGCGCGGCGGCACCCTCTGCATCGTCGGCGCGGGCGCGCTGGACGACGCCCTCCAGCTGACCATGTTCGAGCTGTTCTTCGACGAGAAGCGGATCCTGCCGTCGCTGTACGGGGGCGGCGATGTGCTGCGCTCCTACGAGCGGACCATCGCCCTGTGGCGGGCCGGCCGGATCGACCTCGAAGGACTGATCACCCACCGCGTCCGGCTCGACGACGTCAACGACGCCCTCGACCAGATGCGTTCGGGAACGGCCCTGCGCACCTGCATAGAGATCTGACAGCGCGCCGCCCTACGGGACGAGCACAGCAGCGGACGACTGCACAGGAGAGGACACGCATGGCACAGCCACTGGAGGGCCTGACCACGATCGTCACCGGTGCCGGCCGCGGACTGGGCCGCGCCGAGGCCCTCGAACTCGCCCGCCTCGGCGCCCGCGTCGTCGTCAACGACTACGGCGGCCGGGTCGATGGAGGGCCACCCCGGCCCGAGCGGAGCCGAGAGCCCGGGGGAGGCTCCGGCGCGGCCTGCGCCGCCCCCGCCGAGGAGGTCGCCGCCGAGATCCGCGCGGCCGGCGGGCAGGCCGTCGTCCACACCGGCGACGTCGCCGACCACCAACAGGCCGGTGCGCTCGTCCAGTTGGCGATCGACACCTACGGGCGGCTGGACATCCTGGTCAACAACGCGGGCATCCTGCGGGACCGGATGGTGTTCTCGATGACCGAGGACGAGTGGGACTCGGTGATCCGGGTGCACCTCAAGGGCCACTTCAACACCACCCATTTCGCGGCGGCCCACTGGCGCGCCCGCGCCAAGGAGACCGGCGGCCCGGTCCACGGCCGGATCGTCAACACCTCCTCCGAGGCGTTCCTGGCGGGCTCGGCCGGCCAGCCCAACTACGCCGCGGCCAAGGGCGGCATCGTCGGCCTCACGACGTCCACGGCGCTGGCGCTGGCCAAGTACGGCGTGACCGCCAACGCCATCTGCCCGCGCGCCCGCACCCGGATGACCGAGGACGTCTTCGCCGGCATCCCCGGACACCAGGAGGGCGCGGCCACCGGGGACGGCCGGCTCGACCCGCTCGCGCCCGAGCACGTCGCGCCGCTCGTCGGCTACCTCGCCTCGCCGGCCGCCGCCGGGGTCAACGGCCAGCTGCTGGTCGTCCACGGCGGCATGGTCGCCATCGCCGAACGCCCGCGGATCGCCGCGAAGTTCGACACCGCAAAGGAGCTCTTCAGCTACGAGGAGCTGGACGGCCTGCTCACTCCGTACTACGCGGGGCGGCCGGCGCACGAGACCTTCGCGGCCGCCGAGGTGCTCGGCCTCAAGCACGACTGACGGGCGCCCGGCCCGCGAGCGCGGCCGGCGGGCGCCGGGCGGGGCGCACCGGACGCAGAACGGCCGTGGGGGGGGGCCCCCGGCGGGGGGGGGGGGGGGCCCCGCCCCCGGGGGGGGGGGGCGCCCCCCCCGCGGCGGGGCCCGGGTGGGGCGGGGGGGGC